>JBAZUT010000006.1:0-48544 GCA_041661265.1 Candidatus Paceibacterota bacterium
GCCCAGATCATACATTTGCCGGATTCCTCGATTTCTACCGCTCCATATATGCCGGAAATTATAATAATTTATCTCCGTCTTCGAACTCTCGATATTTGCCAAATCAAGCAAAATATAATAGTCTATATTATAGATACTGTGGTTTATACAGTTTTTTTAATCGTTTGCTTAAAATGTGGAATGTAGAAATTGGTAAGCGGATAATGAGGATGGCAATCCTTCAGAATTCATAATTTCTACTCTCCACTTTCTATTTTCTACTCTCAAAATTTTATGTCCCAACAGAATACAAGAAATTTTTGCATAATAGCACACATCGACCACGGAAAATCCACTCTCGCGGACCGCTTGCTCGAACTCACGCACACAGTTGAGCAAAGAAAGATGAAGGATCAGCTTCTTGACCAGATGGACCTTGAGCGGGAAAGGGGCATAACCATAAAGCTCCAGCCCGCAAAGATGGAATACGAGCTGGACGGACACAAATATACTCTGAATCTCATCGATACTCCGGGCCACGTCGATTTCACCTATGAAGTTTCAAGATCACTTGCGGCAGTCGAAGGCGCCATTCTTCTTGTCGATGCGACGCAGGGGATCCAGGCGCAGACACTTGCAAACCTGTATCTCGCGCTCGAGCAAAACCTCGTCATCATTCCGGCAGTCAACAAGATCGACATGCCAAACGCGAAAGTTGAGGAAGTTGCGCGAGAGATAAGCGACCTCGTCGGAACTCCGATCGACAAGATCCTCAGGATTTCCGCAAAGACCGGCGAGAATGTTCCGAAAGTTCTTGAGGAAGTGATAAGATCCGTCCCTCCGCCGAAGGGCGACAAGGAGAAAGCTCCGAGAGCGCTGATCTTTGATTCATATTTCGATTCATATAAAGGAGTTGTTGCCGAGGTCAGGATCGTCGACGGATCGATAAAATATGGAGATAAAATATATTTTCTGAAAGCAAAGCAAAGATCCGAAGTTCTTGAGATCGGGATCATGAAACCCACCCTCTTGAAAACCGGCCATCTTGAGGCCGGAGACATCGGATATATTGCGACAGGACTCAAGGAAGTTTCAAAATGCCGCGTCGGAGATACTATCACCAAATATGAAAGTGAAATGGATGAAGAGGGCTATGTAAGCAAGATTGAAGCGCTTCCCGGATACAAAGAAGTAAAGCCCACCGTTTTCGCCAGCATTTATCCCGTTGACGGAGAACAATATCCCGAACTCCGCGATGCTCTGGAAAAGCTGAAACTGAACGATGCATCTCTTTCATTTGAACCGGAGACTTCCACGGCTCTCGGCCGCGGTTTCAGATGCGGATTCCTTGGAATGCTCCACCTGGAGATCGTCAGCGAAAGACTCTATCGCGAATACGACATGAACCTCGTCATCACGACTCCTTCCGTTTCATATAAGATCATAAAAAAGACCGGCGAGGAGTTCGTTATATATTCACCGGCTGATATGCCCGACCCCGGAGTCATCGAAGAGATCCAGGAGCCATGGGCGAAGCTTGAGATAATCCTTCCCAAAGACAAGATCGGTCCCATCATGAAGCTTGCGGAAAATTCCCGCGCCGTTTACAAAAGCACGAATTATCTTTCCGAAGACAGGGTTATTCTTGAATATGAAGTCCCGCTCATAAACATTATCGTGGATTTTTATGATAATCTGAAAAGCGCTTCGAGCGGATTCGCTTCTATGAATTATGAGCTGATCGGATTCAAAGAAGGCGACCTCATCAAGCTTGATATCATTGTCGCGGAAGAAAGAGTTGAGGCATTCTCAAGGATCGTCCCGCGAGAAGAAAGTTTCAACGAAGGAAAAAGGATCGTTGCAAAATTGAAAGATGTGATCCCGAGACAAAGTTTTGCCGTTGCGCTCCAGGCGGCGATCTCCGGAAAGATCATCGCAAGAGAAACCATAACGCCATACAGAAAAGACGTGATCGCCAAGCTGTATGGAGGCGACGTCACCAGAAAAAGAAAGCTGCTCGAAAAACAGAAGAAAGGCAAAAAAAGGATGAAAGCTTTCGGCAAGGTTGAGATCCCCCAGGAAGCATTCTTGTCTGTACTGCGCAAACGCTAAATACATAAGAAATAATGGAACGTCATCCATTATTTTTTTTATTTTCATCGAAATTCTAAAGGAACTCATACGATGGATATTCTCGCTCAATAGACCCGGACAATAAATTTCCGCAGATCTAATATTGACATTTTTACTTTTGTATGATACAATAGCATGTTGTTTTTCAGCCAGATCAAAAGGTTCTTTGTGAAATGACCTATTTTTCGCTCGTCAGATTGCCTATGGATCGCGGGATCAATATTAGATCTGACTGCCAGAATATGGTTGGCAGTTCAACTCTACGCGAGGTGAATTAATTGAGATTTAATGACCTTAAAAAAGAATTAGCGACAAAGATCCACATGATGATCATTCATTCCAAAGTGAGCGGGATCAGATGCATTAAGGGCATTGACGAAGCAACGTTCGATGAAATGAATTCAATGTATTTGTGGACAAAACGGGGAGATCCGGTAGAGAATATCCTTTGGAAGAAAATGGAAGAAAAAGCGATAAAATTCGAAAACATGGAATTTATGGCGCTTCTTTCGATCTACCAGTTAGACAATCTGTGCAATTGCGGATCACGATGCCACACCAAAGAGGAAAGTGAAAAGCTCAAAAAGAGATTTTCCGGAACAAAAAACAGATTGTTCGAAAAGTTTCTTGAGATGAATCTGAACATTGGCCAGTGCACAGAACTATTGCATTCACTTCTTTTATGCCCCGATGTGGAGGGTTGCAGAGATCTGAAGAAAGCAATATTTCAAAGAAGCTTCCAAAATGTCACAGAAAATGACGATTGGAGCGCACTGCTGGCCATGGCTCTGGTGGAAAAGCAACGGGAAACGGCTAACAGCGCAGATCCTGACATTATCGACATCAAACCGATCGGAATAACTCAAGATGATAATATGTTATTAACAATATAACAAATTTATCTTCTTTTTTTTAGAAAAAAACATAAACGTCGCGCTTCCGATAATACCGATCTCGGATTATGAACCCAACTCCGCTGCAAGCAGCGGAGTATCGGGGTAGGTTTTTTATGAGCTGTTTCGGCTCCGCCGAGACTTTCTTTCATAAGCCATTCATCCCCGTGGCAAGCCACGGGGTTTTATGGCACCATAATAAAAAATGGGGCCAACTAATTTTGTCAGCTCCCAAATATGGATCTTATTAATTCTTCTCTTTTTTTCTCGTTTTTATCATTCCAGTGAATTCCCATAAGGGATAGCACTGCCCCCCATTTTTTGGAGTATTCGGCTGCGCCCCTTGACTCTTTGCCCTCGAGACATTTATACATTTCTCCCTTTAACAGAAAAATGCGAGATAGCATGTCAAAATGCTTATTTGCTATTTCGTGCATTTCAATTCTTGAAAGTTCTTCGACCCCTTCTTGCCACCTATTTCTGTTATAATAGAACTTCGAGAGAAGATATCCCGAGATTATTCGGGTTGCCGATGCAGTTCTTCGAACTTCTCTGTTGCCTGAATTTTCAAGCTTTTCCAGGATCGGGAACATTTTTTTGAATATCTCTATTCCGGAATCGAGATCTTCGATACTTGCTTCTTCTCTTATTTCCAGTGTTTCAAATTGAATGAACTCGACAAAACATTTTTCATTCAATAACTTCGAAATTGTGCTGAGGGCATCCTTTACTGAAAATACTCGGTTTCTTTCAAGCGAATATACCACCAATCCTGCGCGAGCCAGGATCCTCTCATCAAAACTGCTATATTCATCCTTTCTGACTGCATCAAAAATGAGTTTTGCAGCTTCTATCTCCCCTCTATCCCAAAGGGAAAGAGCTTCAATGATCTCAGACCCTTCATCGTTCACTCTCAGAAGCGATCTGGCAGTCCCGAACAGCGCGTAAACATCGCTTTCTATTTCCATAATATCTTGCATTGCCATGATTTATCACCCTTTTATATTTCCCAGTATATGATCTTAATTTCTCTATGTAAAAGTGCATTACATACACAGCGGATATATGAATTTCCGCCCTTTTACCCATAGATCTTTTGATATGGGATAGTCAGAATAAACGGGTCAACTCTTTATTCCGGCTATCCTACACCAAATTCATCACCATACATATTACATTATTTTACCTATTTTGTCAATATCAGCGGGTTATGCCGAAACCTTTTCGCGTTATTGACACGGGATCGGATATGTGATAGTTATAAGCTATCGCAAGCAGGAGGGCAAAATGAGAAACAAAGTAACAGTTCCGGATGAGATAACCGACGCGATCAATATCAATGTGCTGGAAACCGCATTCAAATATATCAAAGTCTTGAGAATGCTTCCGGCCGAAACGAAAAATGTCGCACAAGTTCTGGGTTTGGATATGAAAGAGGCGGAAACTGCAATGACAAAATTAGATGATCTTGGACTTGTCAGCTGGCACAAGAATGACGGTATAGTGCATAGAACCGGAAGAACAAGAACAGTAATGGATATCGTAAAAATGATGAGGTCAGACATAGAGCCTGACGCGCAAAAGATATTTATGAAAGAAGTTTGCACAAATCTGAAAAAAGGATGATCCTTTTTTTTATTTTTTATCCCTTGACAATACGCTTGCATTTTTATATATATAGTTATAAACTGTATGTATGCAATTTAAGCATTTAATCAATAAAGATGAGCAAAAAAAACAAGTTCAAGAATCGCCGAGCGGCCCATATTTCCGAGACTCAGAAAACGGAACATGTGCATAAACATGCGCCGGAAGCCGTTGAAAGCAATTACAATATGATATCTGATTTCATGTGGCTTTTTGCGATCATCTTCTTTTATACCGGAATCGTCGTCGCTCTTTATTATTACGACAATCAGACTCACGCTCTCAGCTCGATCACGGCGAAGGTGCTTTCTCAGCTTTAATCATATTTTCCCTTATTAAGCATGCATGACAATAAAGACAAGGGCAATTTGGGAGAAAGCATCGCATGCGACTTCTTGAAAAAGGAGGGATATGCCATAGTTGAAAAGAACTACCAGAAAAGGATCGGGGAAATAGACATCATTGCAAGAAGAAATGATATTCTGCATTTCGTTGAAGTGAAAACGCGGTCGGATTCCAGCTTGGAAATGTTCGGGCTTCCCCAGGATGCCGTCAACGCGCAAAAGAAAAGAAAGATTATCAGGACTGCGTTGTATTACTTACAGGAGAATCTGTTTCCGGAAGACACTTCCTGGCAGATAGATGTGATCGCCATAACGATAAACTGGCAAAGAAAAAAAGCTAAGATATGTTTTCTGGAAAATGCGGTCGAAAACTTTTAGGCTACAAAGCATTATCTATATCTTTTAACAACTCACAAAAAAAAATGGAAAATAATACCCAGGAGAAAAAGAACGAAGTCGTCCAAAATCCGGGCGAAGCGTCAAAAACAGATGCTGCGATCCCCGGTTTGAACACGGACAAAAAAAGAAGTTTCTCGATCAAGCTTTTTGTAAAACTGATAATCGTTTCGGTGCTTATTATTTCAGCTGCCCAGATATATCTATATGATTCAAACAAGAACGGAAGCGATTCCGGACTGGGAAATATCATAAAGAGCATTGTCCCCGGTGAGAATAAACAGGCAGGAGCCCTCAGCAATACCGACATAGAGAACATAATCAAAAGCTTGGTCCCGTCAGGAACAGCAATAGCCCTCAAAGATGTCACAAAAGAAGATGGTCTTTATAAGCTGAGCATTTCCATAACGGGTCAAAATGGACCGCAGGATCTTACCGGATTCCTGACCATGGACGGAAAAAAGTTTTTCCCGCAGGTAATAGATGTTACTGAAGCTCAAAAGCAAGTAGCTGCAGCCGGCAATACGGCATCCGCCCCGGCCCAGCCCAAAGAGATCGCAAAGACCGACAAACCGAAAGTGGAGCTTTTCGTCATGAGCCACTGTCCTTATGGAACTCAGATCGAAAAAGGCATGCTCCCCGTCGCAGACCTGCTCAAGAATAAGATCGATTTCACGATCAAATTCGTCAACTACGCAATGCACGGAGAGAAAGAAGTAACCGAGGAACTGAATCAGTATTGCATCCAAAAAGAACAGACGGCCAAATATGAAAATTATCTGAAGTGTTTCCTCAAGGCCGGAAACTCAAGCGACTGCATCAAAAGCGCGGGGATCAATACAAATCAGCTGAACACCTGCGTCAAAGCGACCGACAAGACCTTCAAGATCACCGAGAAGCTGAACGACAAGAGCACTTGGTCGGGAGGCAACTACCCTCCGTTCGATATCTATAAAACCGAGAACGAACAATATGGTGTCCAGGGTTCTCCGACTCTGGTGATCAATGGCGCAGTGGCCAGCGCCGGCAGAGATTCAAAAAGCCTTCTTTCAACCATTTGCTCGGCCTTCACAAATCAGCCGTCGGAGTGCAGCCAGCAGCTGTCTAGCACGCAGCCCGCTCCGGGATTCGGAGATGGAGCTGCGGCAAATCAGAACAGCTCATCTTGCGGAAATTAGTTCTTTTTCAAAAACAGCCTTTCGAAAGAAAAGGCTGTTTTTTTTGGCCGGATCGCCGGCCATAAAGATCAGGACATATCTCGTGCAAAGAACATGCCCGGCAAATAAACACCTCCTGTACTTTATCTGCGGTTGTATGTTATGATAATTTCAGAATTTTATTATATATCGTAAACAATTGAATATGCGCATCAAAGAATTCATGGGAATATGCTCGGTTTTTATTTCCGTTCTGACATTATTTTTCTATAAGTCGATCTTTTACGGCTTAAGCATGGTTCCGGCAAGCGTTCTCTATAAATCGGATTATCTCTATGGACCGCTATCCAAGCAAGCGGAGAACTTCAGAGGCAATGACCTGATCTCCGATCTGGTCTATCAGATGTATCCCTGGCATGCTTATATATTTCAAAGTCTTAAAAATGGCTATATCCCCCTATGGAATCCATATACACTGGGAGGCATGCCATTTTTAGCCAACGACCAATCATCCATTTTTGAGATAACAAAACTGTTCTCCTATTTAACGAATATTTCCGCAAATGACTTTTATGCTTTTTCCGGTTTTGCATCGCTTCTGATGGCCGGCATATTCACTTATGCATTTTTAAGGAACCTCGGGGTCGGGAAATGCGGGTCGATGGTAGGCGGTTTTTCTTTTATGTTTTCCGGTCCGATAGTCGCTTGGATGGGATACCCCCTGACCAGCGTGGCCATTTGGCTTCCCTTTCTGCTCCTGTTTATTGATAAGATATTACAGCACGACAGAAACAAAATGTACATAGGACTGTTCTCTCTCGCTATCGGATTTCAGTTCTTTGCCGGAAATCCGGAAATATCGCTGTTTCTTCTTTCGGTTTCCGCAGTCTATGCCATTTTCAGGCTTAGCGAATACAGACCATGGAAGACCGGAAAAAAGATGATCATGAAAAAATCCGTCTCGCTGACTCTGGGGATAATTCTGGGATTTTGCATTGCTTCGGTCCAGGTCATTCCGACGCTTGAACTTTTAAAACAAAGCACCTCTTTCATTACGGGCAGGGACGGCCTGGCGGGAAACGACATAGGCCGGATCATAACAAAAGAATGGAATGGATGGCGCAATCTCAGTGACGTGAAAGATTCCCTGGGAAACATTGCACTGGTGATCTATCCTGATTATTTCGGCAATCCCGCGAACGGACAATATTGGGGCGCGAAAAATTACAACGAGAACGCCTTTCATCCGGGGATCATTCCTTTGATCTTTGCTCTATTGGCCATATTAAGCTCGCTGCATAGGCTCGGCGCGAACAGAAAGAATATATTTTTTTGGACTGCCATCGCTGTTTTCTGCATGGGTGTTTTCTTGAATTTTCCGGTCTTCAGGATCGTTTCCTATCTGCCCATGTTCGAGCTGACGATTATCGGCCGTTTGCGTTTTGTGTTTGTTTTCGCCTTAGCCGTATTGGCCGCATATGGAACGGATCATTTCCTTAAAGCGGACAAAAAAGAACTGAAACGGCGGATAATATCGTTCAATATTCTATACGCGCTGACATCTGCGGCAATATTCCTGTTTGTTGTGGTGGGAAAGAGATATTTTTCCAACTTTAGCCTGACAAGCAAAGACCTGATCCCTGAAGCGACACTGATTGTTTCACTTTTTATTTTTCTAAATTCCGCCTTTCTACTCATCTCGCATAAAGAACATCCCTGGCGGCATAGGCTGGGCAAAGCCATTTTAATTGCATTGGCTGTCGCAGAGCTGTTTTATTACGGCTACGGCTATCATCCCGTCATCCCGAAAGATCTGATCTATCCCGAAAATCCGGCTGTTCAATTTATGCAAAATAACATCGGCAATTATCGCTTTACGAATTATGGCGAGAACGATCATTTCGATTCCTTGCTGCGTCCCAATGCAAGCGTGCTTTGGAACCTGCAGGACATTCGCGGATACGAAATAGTTCAGATCTACAGATATGAAGTTTTTAAGAATGTTTTCGAAGTTTATCTGAAAGACAGATACGCCTATAAATATTTCCACCATAGATTTTTTGACATCTTGGGCGTGAAGTATTTCATTCAAGGCAAGAACGATCTGGAAACGAACAAGGTCCTCGAATCTACCGACGGCATTGAGCTGGCCTACAGCGACTCATACGTGAATATTTATGAGAATACGGAGGTCATACCCAGAGCTTTTGTAGTTTTTAATATCAGTAAATTTCCGGGATTTAAAGAAGTCATCAACAACTTCCTGTGGAATGAAGATTATAGACTTGATAGCACCGCGCTTATCGAAACGGAACGGAACGAAGAAACGCCGACATTCGAGAATGACCCTGCTCTGGAGAGCAAAGAGGCTGGGATCATTTCGTATAAACCCAATGAGATCCGGCTTACAACCGATGTTCAAAGAGACGGATATCTGGTCCTAACGGACGTATATTATCCGGGGTGGAAGGCATATATTGACGGACATGAAACAAAAATATATCCGACCGATTCCCTCTTTCGCGGAATTTTTGTTCCGGAAGGAAAACACATGATAACTTTCAAATACAGGCCGGATTCATTCTATAAATCGATGTATATCGCCATTTTCGGATCAGCAATATCTTTGCTTCTGATCCTGACCCACCTGCTGAAGCGCAAGAAGATCGGGACCGGTGATTAACAAACCGGAAAGGATCCGGCAGCGGATCCGCCGCAAAGCGGAACAGCGTATCTCGCATGACCCGGCTGCATATCCACAAACAGTCTTTTCAGAAGAAGAGACTGTTTTTTTATTCTGTTTTTATTGCTTGAACAGTTGACAATTTAATAATATTGTTTACAATTTACGGTCGATGCGACAATTGGAACATTACCATATGACATGGAGGGATCGATATGACCACATCGGTTAAAAGAAAGAAGAAAAGGAGATTGCTGAGGATCGCAAGAGATCTCGAGGACAACAAACTTCCGGAAAACTGCCTTTCCTGCGAAAAGGACATGTTCAGTTCCATTCACCATTTTTTCTGCGACAAGTGCTGGAAGAACATCCATGATAAGATGAGTGATATCCGAGGCAACGGCCCGGCAAGATGGTGCCTCATCTGCGGCAGGAACATCCTGGAATCGACATATCGATATCTTTGTGAAGCTCATGGCAAGAAGATCGAAAAACACCACGGAAAGACATTGGCGAGAAAAAGAATAACGAAAAACGGAACACGAAATGTTCCTTTCTTTTTTGACTTTTGCCTGTCAAAAAGATAAAATTATACATATTGCTGCATTGTTGTATTGCTATATTGTTATATTGTTCCATCATATTGTCCGTTTAATATCAAAGATGCAAGCGACATTGCACTGAAAGAGCAGATTGAAAACGATAATATTGATTTAGCAATACGACAATATAACAATTAACTTTTTTTATATGATAGATCCCAGTAAATTCACCACGAAGTCGCAGGAGGCCATAGCTTCCGCACAAGGCATTGCCGCAAAGCAATCTCAGCAGCAGGTCGATGCTTCTCATCTTCTTCTTGCACTGATCAAGCAGGAAGGCGGAGTTGTTCTTCCTGTCCTGAATAAGCTGAATGTCCAGATAAATTTTCTCGAAGCGGAGATCGCCGCCATAATAAGCAAGATGCCGAACATACAGCTGCCGCACCAGGTGCCCGGACAGGTTTATCTCACAGTATACCTCGGCCATGTTCTTGAGGGCTCGGCAAGAGAAGCCGCGAAGCTCAAGGATGATTTCATAAGCACAGAACACATACTCCTTTCGATAACCGAACTCAACGGACCGCTTAAGGATGTGCTGATAAAATTCAATGTAACCTATGAAAACATTCTGAAAGTCCTTGTTGACGTAAGAGGCGCGCAGAGAGTGACGGACTCGGAACCGGAAAGCAAATTCCAGGTCCTTGAAAAATATGCGCAAAATCTCACCAAACTTGCAAAAGAAGAAAAATTGGACCCCGTGATCGGCCGCGAAGAAGAGATCAGGCGCGTCATGCAGGTCCTTTCCAGAAGAACAAAGAATAATCCGGTTTTGATCGGAGAAGCCGGCACCGGAAAAACGGCTATCGTCGAGGGACTTGCCCAAAGGATCGTTGCGGGAGATGTCCCGGAATCGCTGAAGAACAAGCAGGTTATCGCACTCGACCTGGGTTCGCTTGTCGCCGGAACAAAGTTCAGAGGAGAATTCGAAGAAAGACTCAAAGCGGTCTTGAAAGAAGTGGAGCAATCGCAGGGAAAGATAATCCTTTTTATTGACGAACTCCATACGGTTGTAGGAGTCGGAGCCAGTGAAGGTTCAATGGACGCTTCGAATATGCTGAAGCCCGCGCTCGCCAGAGGAAAACTCCATACCATAGGTGCAACAACGCTTAAAGAATATCAAAAATACATCGAGAAGGACGCCGCCCTCGAAAGAAGATTCCAGCCTGTTTATGTCAAAGAACCGAGCGTCGAGGACACAATTTCCATTTTGAGAGGCATCAAAGAAAAATATGAGGTCCATCACGGGGTCAGGATAACGGACTCAGCTTTGGTCAGCGCCGCAACCCTTTCCTCAAGATATGTCTCGGACAGATTCCTTCCCGACAAAGCGGTTGATCTCATCGATGAGGCCGCTTCGGCCCTCAGGATGGAAATTGACAGCATGCCGGGCGAGCTGGACAAGATGAAGCGCGAACTCAGAAGATTCGAGATCGAAAAGAAAGCTCTCGAAAAGGAAAAGGACAGCGATTCCAAAAAAAGAGAAAAGGAGCTGACCAAGACCATCGCCGACCTGAAAGAAAAAAGCAAAGACCTTGAAATACAATGGAAGAATGAAAAGGACATAATCTCCAACATCCGTTCATCCAAAAAAACGATCGACGGCCTGAGGCAGGAAGCCGAGATCGCGGACAGAAATGCCCAGCTCCAGACTGTTGCGGAGATACGGTATGGAAAGATCCCGGAACTTGAGAAAAAAATAAAATCCGACCAGGAAAAACTGCTGAAGATACAAGGCAAGCGCCCCATCCTGAAGGAAGAAGTCCAGGAAGAAGACATCGCCAAAGTAGTTTCGAGGTGGACGGGAATACCTGTCGTAAAAATGATCGAGGAGGAATCAGTGAAACTTTCCCACATGGAAGATGAAATAGAAAAAAGAGTGATCGGACAGAAAAACGCCATTAAAATAGTTTCCAACGCGGTCCGAAGATCGAGAGCGGGCATCTCTGAAGAAAATAAGCCCATAGGATCTTTTATCTTCATGGGTCCGACCGGAGTGGGCAAAACAGAACTTGCCAAAGCGCTTGCGGAATTTATGTTCAACGACGAAAACGCGATGATCAGGATCGACATGAGCGAATATATGGAACGGCATGCGGTATCGAGGATGATCGGATCGCCTCCCGGCTACGTCGGATTCGAAGAAGGCGGACAGCTCACGGAACAGGTGCGAAGAAGGCCGTACGCGGTAATACTTTTCGACGAGATCGAAAAGGCGAATCCCGAAGTATTCAATATCTTCCTTCAGATCCTGGACAACGGAAGACTGACCGATTCGAAAGGAAGGGTCGTAAACTTCAAAAACACCATAATAATCATGACATCCAATATCGGGAACGAAATGATCCAGGAATATTCCTCCCTTGGATTCGTCAATCGCAATGAAAAAAAGAAAAATCAGGACGAAGAGTTTGAAGGGAAAATAAGGGCGGAGCTCAAACATCACTTCAAGCCGGAGTTCCTGAACCGCATCGATGAGGTAATAATTTTCCATTCTCTGACACAGAAAGAGATAAGCGAAGTCGTCGATCTGCAGATAGCGAAAGTGGCTGAGCGTCTATTGAAGAACGGCATAAAGATAACCGTCAGCGAGAGAGCAAGATCATTGATCTCAAAAAGAGGCTATGACCCGTCTTATGGCGCAAGACCGTTGAAAAGGGTCATTCAAAACGAGATTCTCGACGCGCTCGCCCTTGAGATAATCGCAGGCAAGATCAAGGAGGGCGACAGCGTCAGGATCGACTGCGAGAAGGAAAAGATCATTTTTAAATAGAATCGTCTTGAGATATTATCACAATAATAAATGAAAACTGGCAATCTGGTCATTATAAAATTGGGCGGATCGGTTCTCACAAGAAAAAAACAAAACAAAAAAAAGATCGAGCGAAAAAACCTGAAAAGACTTTCGGGAGAAATTGCATCTGCAATGAAAAAAGACGGATTCAAACTGATCGTCGTACACGGCGTCGGATCGTTCGGACACGTACTCTCCGAAAAATACTCCCTAGCCGGTGGATTCAGAAACAAAGAACAGATCGGGGCTATTTCCGACATCGGATGCGATCTTGCGAAACTTGATCTTGAAATATCAGAGGAGCTCAGGAATTGCGGCGTAAGTACAATATCGCTCCGGCCGTCATCGCTCTTCTATTCCGATTCCGGTAAATTGAAACTGCAAAATCTGAAAATAGTATCCAAAGTTCTGGAATTGGGTTTTGTTCCGATGCTCCATGGAGATATTGTCTTCGACGCACAGAAGGGATTCGGCATCCTGTCCGGCGACAGCATAATCCTTCATCTTGCCAAATATTTTAAACCGAATAGAATCATATTAGGCACCGATGTTGATGGCGTTTTTGATTGTGATCCGAATCTCCACAAAAATGCCAAATTAATAAGATCAGTAAACAGCGGCAATCTCGAAAACATAGACCTTTCCGGATCGACGGCAATAGATGTTACCGGAGGAATGAAAGGAAAAATATTGGAACTCCTGAAGCTTCCAAAGTCAGTAAGCTACTCCCAGATCGTAAACATATCTAAACCGGGCGTATTGGAAAAAGCGCTCCTCGGAAATACGCACCTCGGCACCATTATAAAACCATAACTATAATTGATGTATATTTCAAAATATCTGAAATTCGCGGTTCCCGCTCTCATGTTCTTTATCGTACTTGATATCTTCTTCCGGAGCTTCGCATTGTCTTTCAATTCCCTGTTTGTTCTTTTTCTCATTTCAACCTTAAGCGCTTTTTGGATAACGAGATACAAATTCCTGCCCGTACTCCTTTCACTGATATCTTCCAGCAGCATAGTTCTGTTCTTTATTACGTTCGGAGAAAAGAATCTGCAATATATCTATATGGCATTCTCCTCGATGCTTTTTATGTTTTCGCTGATCGGAATGGATAAATTTTTTGCCCGGAAAAGCGACCCGGGAGAATCGAAGGAAATGAAGATAAGCATCCTGGATTCCGGGTTCAATCTCAATCAGTCCATAATAATGTTTTCTATATTCCTTTTCTCCAGCGGCATCTACGGGATCTACACCGATCTGGGTTTTCCGACATGGATAGTGCTGGCGGTCATATTCCTGGAAACCCTGGCCTCGACTTTCTATCTCACAAAGATAAACTTCATAAAAAGCAAGGAACTTGAACTCCACCTCGACAGCGCAAAAAACAAGACATTCGGCTTTTATTCATTCCTGTTCGCGCTTCTGATCTCAGAGCTGGTCTGGGCTCTCAGTTTCTGGCCGTCAAATCAGCTGACCGTTGGCGCGATCGTCCTCATTTCCTACTACACGGCATGGAATGTACTCAGAAGCTATCTTCGTAACGAACTGACCAGAAGCACGATAATGTACAACCTTTCATTCTTTATCGTTTCCGGAATCATTATGATCATAACCAGTAAATGGGATATTTTAGCCACAATTTAATCTTAACAAAAATGAAAAACATAACCATCAAATCCATCAGAGACAAGCAAAAACAAAGCGAGGAGGCCGCCGAAAAATTCTTCAGCAAGCCTAAGGATGATATAATAGTTGAAGATCTAAGCGATAAATGCAAATACAAAAAATGCCATTGCGTATATAAATTTATACTATATGCGATATTCGTTCTGATAGTCGGAGGCATAGGCGGGATCGCGGCAGACAGGATTGCATTTCCCTATCTCATTGCCGCATATCCACAGCTGAACAAATACGACTTTATAAAAAAGATCAACGAAGGCACGACGGTCGTCAGAATAACTGAGAATGTAAATATCACGGAAGATAAGGCCATCGTTGAATCGATCAAAAAAGTATCCCCCTCCATCGTACGCATCCTCAAAAATACTGATCCCAAGAGTTCGGAATATAAATATGCAAGCAACGGTATTATTTTAACGAGCAACGGCTATATCGTCACATCATCGAAGATATTTGCCGACAAGGCCGCAGTTGTTTCCGCCGATACCAATAAAGATACGGCGAACGACACGAAGACGGAAAAAACCGAAACACTCTACAGCGTCAGACTGAATGACGGAAAAACGCTTGAAGCCAAACTGGTGAACATGGACGCGGTTTCCGGACTTGCAATAATCAAGATCGAAGAGAATAACCTGCCGGTTATTCCGCTGGCTGATTCGGATGATCTGGAATTGGGCGAAAGACTTATTCTCATAGACGACGGCATTGCGATCGACATAGTTTCAAAGTTCATAAACGACTATATATCGCCCCTTGATAAAAACGAGAGTCCCAAAATTCAAAAACGAATCATGATCATGAAAACATTGAGCGACTCATATAACGGCGCCACCGTTATCAATGTAAAAGGAGAAATAGTCGGTATCAGCGAAGGCGGAGACCTTTTCATTCCGACCAATGAGCTGAATAATTTTGTGAAAAGCGTCATGTAATGATCTGCCGAAACAAAAATAAGCGCCGTGCTGCGGCGTTTATTTTTTTGAAGCCCTAAAACATGCTCGATGTGTTTCAGGGCTTTTTCAAATCCACAATCCATATTGCAAACTTGAAAAAATAAAGAGAAAAGATCATTGTGTCAAATTGTTTAATTTGACATATTGGTTTACGGCCGTCGCCGTTATCTCTCTCATCGAACCTATGACGGAATCGTAGTTCGTGTCCGCCATCTGAGTATAGTTATACCCGACGACCACAAAGACATCAGTCAGTCCGCTTTCTCTCTGGATTTCCGCAGTAAAAACGGATCCCGAACTAATTCCATTCGTTACTATGAAAACAAATAATGGTTTGGTACTATTGATACCGCTCACGGTACTTCTCAGAATCTCCTTTCCATTGACACGATCATTGCTCTCCGTATATTCGGAAAAGTTATATTCCATCGGAACATATTTTCTATATACCGGTTTTACCGATAATTTCATCGGGAATCGGTCATCATGGAATTCTTCTTGAATAAAGTCAAAATACGATTCGGAGAAATACACCCTATCCGCTCTTGGTAGCATACTATCTGAAATGAATACCACGGGAATCTCGACTTCTCTCTTTTCTTGTTTCATAATTGAGATCGCAGATACGAGAATCAAAGCGACCGCAGCACATACTAATATATATTTCATATAATCACTCCATATCGCGCCCTTTCATCAGAGCAACGAACAGAACGACCGCTGACCCGATCACCCGTTCGCTACTCTGATAAATACCTTCTTTTCTCTTTTTGAATATTTCAATGAACGTTAATTACTAACTCCTTTTTTATATCCTGAACTTTCTTAAATCAATAAACTTCTTCATAAACTTAAGAAAGAAAAGAAAAAGTGATAAGTTTGTTATCTTCAGTACCATCCGCCCTTGATCGGAATTCGCGGTCTTTTCCGTCCGCAACCATATCCATCACTTCCTGAGAATAATTTTGTCGCAGCATAGAAAATGACTGTAAACGCGACTGCTATAATTGGTGCAATTTTGAAGATCGAATATGTATCTTTTCCAAAGCCGTGCAACCAGTTGATACCGCATACAATTACAGCTGCGATCAGGCTCAATACTTCGAAAAATACGAAAAATACGACAACTGTTTTAACTTCTTCTTTGATTTTAACTTTAATTTCTTCGGTTATCTTTATTAAACTCACCGTCATTCCTCCTTTAGATTAATATTATGATAGACAGTGAATTATTCACGTATACTACAAACAATTCACTATATATCAGTCGTAGTAATTTGTTTAGGAGTGGAGAGGGGCGTGGCATGTTCTTTCTTCGAACATTTCCCCTCTCCAGATTATTATTATTTATTGATTACTCTACATATTAGCACGTTTTATGCTTTTTGTCAATAGATGAGGGTAATGCGTACAGACATATTGCACTTTTGACATTCTTGTTAGCTATTCTTCAAAAATCAAGCGAGCAGCCTGGAGAGAGATTTGTTATGTCCTTAAATCATTGACTTATGGCTACAACAAATATTCTGCCCGCCTGGTTTTGAAAGAGAATTATTGTTTGTCGTGCACATTCTTTTGATTCTATCATTCAGGAAACGAAGATCTTTATTTCCTCTTCTAAATTTACCTTTCTTTTCCTTCCCCTCTCAAGAGGGGCGAGGGGTGTGTCAAAACCCTTAAAAAGATAAACTTGGAAAAAATTCGGAGTGCCAAGTGTTTGCCGCTCGGCACTCTTAATAAATATTTTTTATTTTTTTCGGCTCGTTTTATTTAACGTCCGAAAGTTTTGTTGAATTCGGCAAATTCACTTGCCAAACCATCTTTTTCTTCTTTCTTTTCTTCTATTCTTACCTCCTTATTTTTTCCTCCGAGATTCCAGCCCTTGCCGATGCTTGGGCTGACTTTCCCAGACATGCCAGTTGTCCCCTTGAGCCGCTTTTCTATCGCCTGCTCAAGGCATTCAACCGTCGCGAGTTGCTCCGGAGTGCAACCATCTACAGGGAGCTTGTGAACTACGAATTCATGTCCCGCAGCTGTATTGGCCTTGGACCATGAAATTGCAAGCTCCTCAAGATGAACAACTTCCCAGCGATAAGTACCATCGGACTTCTGTCGAGGCACATCATCACTGTCACGTTCGCGAAGCGAGCCGTCTAATCGAATTACCCAACCATCACCCTGGTTAGTCGCTCCGTTTATGCGATGCCAGGCGGTAAAGCCAGTTACAATTTCTCCACCCTTTTCTTTCTCGGCAAGAACAAGGGCTTGCGGTTCTGCGTTTTCCAGAGCATCTATTGCGCATTTGGTGTAATAACACCAATCGCGCACATACTCCGGATTTGCTTCGTCAAAAGGTTGGAAATTCGTATTCGAACGAAGTTGACTTTCTATCTTTTCTCTTATTTCCACAGGGAAACAAGAAAAGGTTTTAGAAGCAACAGTTTCCCGCAACCTAGCAAGCAGCTGCTCTGCCTGCTGTACAAGCGGAATCACTTCGCATGGCGAATTCTTCCACCAAACGACTGCTTCCGCAAGAGGCGTTCCCGGCAATTTCAGCTTATCGGCTGTCGCTTTTTTAGCAACGATTACCGCCTTGCTGACAGTTCTGTCCCGAGTGCTGCTTTCCAGATCGACCGAAATCACTGCCTGACCATGAGGGATATCTCCGAGCTGGTAGAAAGCCAGCTTTTTCTCATCAACAATCCACAAATCCTCTTCTCTTGAAAATGAAGGAATCTGCAATATTATCTGAGAAAAAAGCTTTTCCTCATACTCTTGGATATCATATCCCTTCAGTCCGCGCTTTTCCGCGTGCTGTATTTTTTCGCGGATGTATTTTTCTATTTCGAGTCTGTCCAGTCCGTAATCCATTTCGATTTGGAAACCGATTCCTACATACCCCTCCTTAACTAAATAAGAATGAGCAATGTCTATCCTGACGCCTCCATGATAGGTGGTCCACCTTGAACCGCCGATTCGTGTTCCTCGACTGTCGTTAGATTCATATTCATAGGTAGTATTGTGATCCACCCTGAAATCCTCCACCTTGAGCTTTACCTCAGGAATCTTATCGCTAAGGATTCCCGCTTCGGTCAACACTTTCATGTCAACCTCGGCGATCAGAGAAGCAATATTATCTCCCCACAACGCCTCGGGATGTTCCATTCCATCCGGCGGATTGGAATACAAAGATATTTTCTTTGTCGCAACTCCAACCGGAGTTACGGACGTGAAATCCTGAATCACGGCATTCTTTTCAATGTATGGCGCGCTGGCGATGGCAGGAAATTCCGCCTTGACGAATCCCTTGAAGCGAATTCCCATTTCCACTTCCATGGTTTTTGTTTCTTCCTTGGGCTGATACACCCAAGAATTGGAGTTTAGCGAAATATTCTTCCAGCCCTCACTTCTCCAAGCAAGAGTCATCGTTTCGGTTGCTTTTCCCACACAAACCAACAAAGTTTGTGTGAAATCAATAACCGCACCATCCTTTTCGTTAAAAGACAAAACATTTGCTTCGCCTTTTAATTCTCTTATGATGGCGCCATCCAAATAAGTTGAACCATACAATGGCAACTTATCTTGGATTTTTTCTTGGAGTCCTGACAAAAGCTCTGCAAGTTTCTTCCTGTCTGCCACAAGCTCCTCATCCGCCCTTTTCTGTTCCTTTTCTTGCTTTTCAAATTCCACCACAGTCAGCGCGGAAACCACAGAGAATCCCTTATAGGTTTTCTCTGTTTTTTGAACGATGATTTCCACACCGTTCAGATCCGTGCCGCGATCCTGTCTCGGCCGAATTACAGTAGTGTGAACGAAAACTCTTTTTCCATCCACCGTCACGAAACCGAAACCTCCTTTGGAATTCCAGTTTATGATTTTATTTTTCTGATTAGCACTCATTTCCTATCACTCCTAATTATTTTCGGTGTTTCAATATATTTCTTTTCATCAAGATTATAACACCGCCTACAATCCTGAATAGTTTTTTCAACATCAACAGCCAAACCTTCAATTTGACTGTTTAATTCTTGAAGGTTTTCCGGAACCTTGCTGATTACTTCGAGAATAAACTCGATCAACATATCCAGAAACTCCGGATTCCTATAAACAAAATATAACTGCTTTTGTTCGCATTCATCCATGAGCCGCTTTTTCAGCTCAGTAATGGAACACAAAAGATTCTTTATATTCCCCAGCATCATACACTCATCCTTCGAATAGTATGCCAAAGAATAATTCCAATCTCCTCTGCGCATTCCCTCCCAGTTAAGGATAGGATTAAAAAACCAATCCTCTATTTTTTGTTTAGAGAGAGCTCTTATAATTCGCGGCTTATTTTCAGCCACAAATTTTTCAATCACTTTTTTGACCTCCGCTTTGTAGGACGATGTTCCTACTCGCTGGTCGCCGCAGCCTCTGTCTGTGTGCCCTATCTTATAAGGCTCCATAAGCTCATAAAGCTCATGACACAAACTGCTTCCGGCGCCAAAATTAAAGGTGGTCAATATTCCCATCGAAGTATTAATTATCGTCCATCTCCCGTCTTCGATGGAAAATAAATCTTCAAAAATAACCCTCCCTTTTCCCAGCGTCAGCTGAAGCCTTTTAATTCTCCAGCCGTTTGTTCCGATCCATATTCCTCTCCTTGATTGAGGCGTATGGATAACCAAATCCGCCCCGCGCGCTTCGAGAAACGCCAACTCATCCTTATAATAAGGATACTTTTCCAGCGCCTCTTTTATTACTGCAGGGCCTGCGCCTTTTTGGACACAAAGCCATTCAGGGTGTTTTCCTCCGGCTGTATTCCATCTACCGATAGAAACCTTGCCTTCTGGAAATTCACCATCAATGCCTTTTTTTATTTCACAAACATCATTTTCTGCCATCTTAATCATTTCCTCCAATGTTTATTTTTCAATCACAAAAACACTACAACTATACTACCTATTAAATTGTAATGAACATCCTTTGCCAAAAATTTATTTTTAACAAGGAATAAACTGTTTATCCGGCTTGGACGGAATTATAACCGCTTATTTGAGGATAAACAGATTACTCAGTGCTAAATATTTTTTTAAACTTACCTTTTAAAAAGATAAATTTAAAAAAATTCAGAAGTGCTAAGTAATTCATACTTTCGCACTTCTCTTTTTGCCTGTTCGGACAATAATCATATTGCAGTCCGAACATTTTTTATTTTCCACTGTAAGATTACAAATTCTGCAACCCCCTGAAAAAATAATTTCCATTTTCTCGCGTCCTCCTTGCCGCTTGACCCTGCGGCGGGATTTTCTAAGGCTTCCAAATCATTTCGACTCAGAAGCTTTTCTAAATTCGCCTTTAATTACCTTTAAAGACGAACTAGGAAAATAGAAAGTAAGAAAGAAAGTATGTTTTTCTCTTTCTTACCACTCTTTACCGCATTATTTTACAAAGCGACTATTTTTGACGGAATTAAGTTCGTCTTTCCTTCGCAAGCCACTTTTGCTTGCGCTCCTCCTTCTTCCTTTCGTCGCGACTTATCATAAACGCTTTGAAGCGATCTAGATAACCGCAATCCCTTCTCTCCCTATCGGCAATCTCAAATTTGGGATCCAGCCACGGTGACTCAGGATTCTCGTGTTTCGCGCAGAACATCCTATGCAAAATACTTTTCAGAATATCTTCTGCATTCTTGCCATTCCGAAGTTGAGCTACTTCCGAAGAAGTAATCGCTTTCGCAATATCCTCCATTCGAATGCTCCTGAGATAAGATCGCTCTTGATCAAGCTTCTCGTGATGCTTAATCGTCTTTTCCTTCTCCGCAGCCTCATAAGCCGCTTTTGAATCCGAATTGCTCCATTCGAAATACTCCTTGATCGAAGCAGAAATTTCTACCCCTTCAAAAATCGAGTAGCCGATCTCTTTGTAATATTTCTCCCCTGGTTTATATCTATCTTCGTGAAGAAGTATTTTTTCCACACGGACATACTCCAGACTCAACGGTTCAATCATTCCTTCCTGTCCCCTTGGAGCAGAAATAATCATCTTCTCCTTTGCTTCTATCCGCGAAACCGGACGGAAATCAACTGTCTTTCCTTCTCGATTCCTATGAGCCGTTCCCACGACAATTTCCTTTTTTCCATCGACTTCAACCGGACCAGTGGTCCAGAATTTTTCTACATCTGCCATATTTACCATTCTCCTCCTTGCCTTTAAAACCGCCAAGCATAGGGAATATATTTTCTTTCAGGCGGCCGAGACATTTGCTAATTTTCATTAACAAACATTTCAACCGCCTCAAATATTTTAATGTGCATCACTTCATTATATCTTTCCACGCTACCGCGGGTAATTATCCTCCCAAATCAGGCAAGCAGTTTGGAGAGAGATTTGCCACATTCCCAAATCATTGATTTGGAACCGTGGCAAACTTTCTGCCTGCCTGATTTTGAAAGATAATTTTTAACCACCGAATTACATTCAGAAGCTTTTCTAAATTTACCAACATAAGACTTTATAAACTTTCAACTTTACGAACTTTATAAACTCCTGTGATAAACTTGGAAAAATTGGTGAGAGGAGAATATTTGATATTTTTTCTCCTCTCTGTTTATGTTGAACGGATTTTCCGCTCAAAAGCTCAAACTGATTTTTTGCCCATTTTGCAAAAGCTTCAGTGAGTCTTCTTCTTTACTTGATCCCTCTTCTTTTGTGTTATTTTTTTTCTCCTCCTTTTTTGTTCCTCCGCAGAGAAAGAATGACCCCTTGGCCACTCCAATCTCTTTTTCGATTTCGGCGACCCTTTTTAGCTGGTCTTGCGTAGGACCACTCTTTGGCATCTGCAAAATGTGAAATTTGCTGTCTTCTATGTATTTCAACCTTTTACATTCCCATTGCATGACCAGAATTTCAGAATCAGTGTCGATATCTGTGATATCGAATTCCCTAACTCCATCCGCCCTCCAGTTTTTACCCTCAGCGGTATCCCTGTTCGCCTTAATTATCGAACCACCCGGCCCAATTCCCCAGATATCACAATTATTCATCCCGCCTTTTCTTCGATGCGGACCTTTTATGACCCGCAAAACTTTGGGGGGTGAAGGAGGAGGGATGATGATCTTAATGAATCTTGGCGGACATATCGCCACATATGTCCCCTCATACACCTGGAGTATTGCCGTAGAAATGGCGACAAACTCCTCTTTTGTTCGGCACCTGATTCCTTTCATTTTCATTTCCTCTCCAAGAATAACCGCCTTGTACGGTTTTCTCAGTTCGGGAAACGTTCGATGAATGTCAAGTTTGTACGAGTATACTACCGGATCAGGGTAGCAATAATCACTACCTCGCCATTTCTCACAGCTTGACCCCCTGCTTTCATCCCATTTTAATTTAGGGTGGTCCGAGATGCGAGCACAACTTCCCAAGAACATCGAGAAGTATTTTAACGCATTTTCCCATGCCTCCGGGTCCTTAAAAGTCTCAAACCTTTCCCCGTTTTTAATCCTTATTTCAATTTCTTTTTTTATTTCTTCAATCAACTTTTCATGTGTCATTTTCGATTCTCCTTTATGTTTACAATCATTTCTCAAAAACTCTTCTGAAAAATAATACTCAGTCGAGTTTCGGCATACAAAGGCCAATCTATCTAATTAGCCCTTCTACGCCAAAACCCGGCAAAAGGAGCAAAAATAAATTTATGTATTTCAATGTGCAACTTCAGGCTTCAATCCCGAATCCTCGGGATTAAGAGCTTTTCCAAATCCGCAATTGTCATCCTGAGCCTGCTCGCCTCGCTGTCAGCCTATGGCGAAGCGGGTCGAAGGATTGCGAACTTGGAAAAAATAAGGAAAGATTACTGTGGGTTTGGCTATTTTAATTTAAGCCACCCCCTTCCAACTCCATAGCCTGTCGCCATTTTCAGGACGGCAAGAGGATCTTTTTCAATTCCTCTTTGGAGTTTTTGATAGAAGTCTCCGACCAATTTGCCTGGATTTTCTTCCAAAAACTCTTCTTTGGCCGCTTCTATGACCAGAGCGGCGCTCCGGTTTATGACTTCCTGATTTTTTTTCAGGAAATCCTCCATCTCTATTGTTTTCACAATAGAGATTATTGGAGTGGGGGCATCCTTGATCTGTATGAATGCAACTACTGCTCCCGCAACAACAATTATCGCTAAGCTGTACCATAGTCCTATTGCTACTAGGGCCATTCCAACCACAAATAGTGACAGGTCCTTTATTTTCTTTTTATTCATATTAATCACCCATAAACGGGAAACTATCTGCTGAAAATCAATAGACAGTTTTCCGTTCAAGAGTGATTCAATAACCCTTCCTTTGTTAATGTACTTGCCTCTAATCATTATTTCCAATAAATCAAGGTCTTTAGGCCTCCGATATTTTTATCAGGGACTTTTCTAGATTTACCTTTTTTCTGTCACCCTGAACTTACTTGCCCGCCTTGGGTGGGTTTCAGAATCTTCCATATTCATCGCTTGAAATAATTATTTGCGAAATATACAGTAGATTCTGATCCGCCAGCCGGCGGACAGAATGACATTTTGATGATAAACTTGGAAAAATTGGAAGGAGTGTTTGGTCGTGCGAACTTCACACTCCTTATTAACTATTTTACTTTAGAAGTAAAGGAAGCCATTCGGCTCCCACTTCGCCCGAAGTCCGATCTTGAGCTTCGGGTAAAGTTTCTTTACTTCCCGGATCATCCAGACAACTGCTTCCTTTTTGGGCTGAAGCCAGTTGCATCCCCGAACCGGAGAATACATTCTCCATGTCCAGAACTCATTTTCGTTATTTCCGCCTTTCATTATGTCTTCAGCAAGCTGAAGCATATCATCAAGTGTGGTTGTCGCGAAAATCGGAGTCCTGACGTCCACCAAAACGCCGGTGTCGCTCAAGGCGTCCTGGACCTGAAGAGATCTCTGATACATTTTCTCTCCAAGTTTTTGATCCAATCCGGTTCTTGCCCCCATTTCTGATATGGGCGCTTTGAGATCGATCGCTGCCGATTCAAGATATTGCAACAACTTTCTGATCAAGGCCGGACTCGATCCATTATGAGCAACGGATATCTTTTTGCCGTATGTCTCAAAGACATATTCGGCAATTCGCATGCTCACAGCGGGAAACATAACCGGGTCTCCTCCGGAAATCCTGACAACCTGATCCTTTGCGATGGCATCATCGCAGACTTTCAAAAGGTCCGTCTCCGATGCCTCAATGGAGCTTATTATGTCGCCTTCTTTGGTGACAAAAGCTCCATCTCTTTTGCAATAAGGGCAATGAAAATTACATGCCCCAAATGAAATGATTCGGGCGTCGCAAATTTCCCTCTCCATCGCTTTATAGAAATAGAGGGGGCGAACTTCTCCGCCTACTACTCCTCCGTGCGTCAACACCTTTATCATTTCATTAACCTCCTCCTGCTATTTCTTTTGCCAAATCATCCCTCAACGAGCTAGATCTAGCCGCTTCACGTTCCAGAACCAGATGCAGCTCATATGTTCCATTCGCAAAAGCATAAACCTTTACCGGCACCCAGTTATCAAAACTGGCTCCAATAAACATTGCGAGGTCAACCGGTCCCGCATAGAAAAGCAGTGCTTCGCTGACTCCCAAGTCAAGCGCTTGTTTTCGCAAACTGTTGATCTTTGCCATTGCGCCCGGATAATCCTCAGGCTTCAAAAACCCTTCGGTTGCCCATGACAGAATTGGGATGTCCCATTTCTTTTCCTGCAAAAATGCTTTCACAGAAGCGCAAGGACTCTTTCCCACACCTATACAAATGGCAACGGGCCTCTTTGACAGGCCGTTCTCAAGACTCTTCATAGCAGAAATTTTCTTCTGCCATTTTCTCTTTGCAAAATGCAAAGAACTGGCTGCCCACAAAAGAGCGGCTGTTCCGATAATGTCCCAGATATTATCAATAACATAATTTACTGTTTCAACGATCATATTTCCTCCTATGGCGAAATATTCTTACATATTAATATAAAGATATTTCACCATAGAAGCTTTTTCAATGGACATTTTTCCGTTCTTTGAGTTCACCTTTTATTAAAAGATGTTCTCAAGAAAAGGTGGAAGATAGATTAAATCTCTCTGAAAAATGTTTTCTTCATCGAAATCATTTATTTCTTTCTTCCAAATTTGTGCATATTTAGCTGGCTTAGTGCTGAGCGATCAGCACTGGACCGGTTCGACCGTCATCGTAGTACACCTTATCAACTTTGTGTACTATTTGGTGAAAAACTATTAGGTATGACCACACGGCCATTGCCCCGGTTAGTGTCACCTCTCTCTTGTCTTCGATCGTGGCGACAATTTTTGCCACATTTCTACCAACTATATTTGTCGCTTGTGCCACGGGGGTAGTGAGCGTAAGTCTTCCACCTACTTCGATGATCTGGCAGCCCTCATAAAGGGCTTTATTTTCCAATCCTAAATTGATTTTTTCCATAAGTATTTCTCCTGTATTTGCCAAGAAATCCAAAAGTCAATTTTTGATCGACGATCTTCATTCTTAAAGCACCGAACCGGTTATAAATTTATAATCGACTCAATGCTTTAAGAATGTTTCGCTAAATTTCAATGCGCTTGCTTCTCTTCGTCCACCTAAGGCGGACGATTTGAAGACTTGAGGTCTCCGAATTTTTAATTCAGGGGCTTTTCTAAATCCGTAATATTTTTGCGAACTTGGAAAATTGGGGAGATTTTGATTTTCGTTGAAATCAAGGCATGTATTTTGAAACATGTTCTCCTGCTTGGCGTGCATGTCAAACAACCTTTTTGTCTTTAGCGCTTACCCCTGCGGTTAGGGTTGAGGATTACTCCTCAAAATCATTATTCCATCCTATTCGGCGCCATTCCTGTGACGCTTTATTCCCTATGAACAATCCACGACCAGCAAAAAACATTTCGCCGGTCTTAATGTTCACAAGCGCCCATGCATCGTTCGGATTTGATCCTGAACTTGCAATATTTGCCTGTCTCATCAATGCAAGTCTCGCTTCTTCGAATGAGATTTCATTAATCTCCTCAACTGGCACATTTGGTTCATCCAAATCTTCCAGTTTTCCCTCTCCGGCATCAGCGTGAATTCGCGCTACAGGATGCCAATATGTATACCCGTCATGACGGTGTTCTACTACATCGCCATGCATTCGCTCTTCCGTCACAATTACTTCATTTCCATTCATAACTAGTCCTCCAATTATTTCCTTTTCTGTTCTTCCGTTTATCATTACTCACTGAAAAATATTTTAAATTAATTCAGTGGCCGAGTTTCGGCGCGCAAAAGCCAAAATATATTTAGCCTCTCTGCGCCAAAACCCGACAAAAGGAGTGAGAATAAAATATGAGATTTTTTTGTGTTTTGTGGTCTGTATTGCAAACCCCATTGCGGTTTCGAAAACACTTTCTCATCTTCGAAACCGATATATAGAATTTGTATTTATATATTCAATCTTCAAAACAACCCTTATGGCTCGGACGCTCCCATATAATTTGCTACGAGCGTAAATCGCCATAAATATTATTTTTGCTATTCAATTGTCAACGACCACCTTGCCCTCTCTCCTCTTCGTTAATCTGCGTTTCAATTTCTCTTCATTTGAACACAAATCTTTTTCCCAAAGAGTGCGGGATTTTCAATTTTTATGTCGTCCTTCGACTATGCTCAGGATGACAATTGAACGCCCGCGCACTTTTTGTAAACTTATCCGAAAATCAGATTGATCTTAGTCTAAGTTTGGGCCGGACCTGGCCAAATTTCATGCCTGATTTTGCCAGACAACTCTCTCCCCAGAGAGAAACTTAACTTAGGTCACTTGCTTTATGTATGTTTTATCAATATTCAAACTTTATCTTCCAAACATAGAGGTTGATGGAAATGAGCTTTTGATGTTGTTGGTTTAATGGCGTTAATGTTATTTTAGCCATAACCTCAATCTTTTCTCCGTAATAATGTCCTATCTGGACATATCCCTTGAAAACTCTCCTCATTTGCATCAATCTATACGCTTCAATTTTGAATTAACGGATCAACGTATTTATTAAAAAGCGGCCGGAATAGATTCTCAAATTCGTTATCAGTTATAAGTTTTAAGTTATAAGTTGATACAGAGAGATTCTTCCAACCGCTTTTTTATAAAAATTGCGATTAGTTTTACATTATAAGAATATATGAATGATATTTCCACTATATAATATCCAATATTTTTTTCATATAACTCATTAATGACTCTCTCCTTTCATTAATTTGTATTTGTAAATGTTCAGTTGTCACCAATCTGTTTTCTTATCGTGACTAAGTAGTATAGCATATATTATGATTTCTGTCAATATATATATGCTATTATTCACTACACATGACTATTATACTGTGATAATAAACACTATTTGACGTATATTATATGCAATTTATTGTCACTATTATGTGACATTGTATTGACAATGAGAAGCAAGAATGATAGAATTAGAATATAAATTGTCACCTTTGGTCATGTATAAAGATATCCTTACAAGCATCAATCTTAGTGCGGGAGAATCTACCATCTATGAATATCTTCTTAAAAACGGTGAGTCTCCTGCCGGCGATATAATAAAAAGAACCCCGCTAAAAAGGGGCATCGCATATAAGATATTAGATAACTTAGTCGAAAAAGGCTTAGTTGTTGAGAAAACCTCCGTTCCAAGCCAAAAACAAGGAAGGAGAAAGATATCTCATTTTTTGCCGAATCATCCCGAAAAGCTTAGAGAATTCATTGAAAATGAGCATAAACGCTTCAAAAAAGCCGAAAATACCCTCGAAGCTGTTTTGCCAGCGTTAGTCTCCGATTTTAATCTCGTCTCCGGGAAACCGGGAGTGAGATTCTTTGAAGGACTCGACGGTGTGAAAAAGGTGATGAACGACACACTGATCAACAACTTCAAACGGCAAATTTTAACCTTTTCGGACGTTGCGGCATATATGAAATATCTGAAAGATTGGAATATGAATTATTACGCCCCGAAAAGAAGAGAATATAAAATTCACGAAAAGGTCATAATCCCCAACAATCCCCTCGCCGTAGACTATATGAATGAATATATAAAAAATCCGCTCTCTGACGAATTAACGGATATTTTATTCATTGATCACAAGAGCTATCCCTTTGAAACTGAAATTAACATCTACGAAAATAAAGTTTCATTTGTTACTTTTTCAGAGAAAAGGCATATCGGACTTATCATAGAAAACAAAGAGATATTCAATTCATTGATTTCAACATTTAATTTAATCTGGACTACTTTGAAAAAGTAGGTTCCATGATATTGCTTTGGATGAATTTCAAGATGTCACTAAGAGTCACAGAATCCTTACATTCGGACAAAAGTTCTCCTTTTGTCTTTTTAATTTTGGCGAAATATTCTTCCGGCGCACTTTCAATCGCTTTGAAATACTCGATCAATATCGGCTTGATGACCTTTTCTGCATATAATCGCTGTTTTTCATTTTCCAGAGTCAGGATCTTTCCTCCGATATGCCCCTTGGGGGACGTTACAACTTGATCGCTATCAAGAAACAAATTCACTCCGCCTTTGCAGAAATATGTGCTATATGCTTCTTTGAATTTCAGCGTAGATTCTTTTTCATCTTTTTTTCCGCCTCGCCACCCGAAACTAAACGAACCCACAGTTGGACAAATGAAATTTGTATTAATGTCTCGTCTGTCGATTTCAAACTCTTCATTTTTTTCTTTTTCATATTTAATATTGGATAACGCCCTGTGCATCCTATCGCAATATTGAACATCGCAAGAATCTTTCCCTTTTTCTTTTTCTAATTTTAATTTATTAGTATTATAAATATTTTTGAGCTCTTTTGTAACGCCGCCTATAATAGTCATCATTTTTTGTTCACTGGCAGGATCAAAAATGTCGATTTCATTCTTTCCGCAAATATTTTTTGTGTTTGAAATAATGCTCGCAAGTGAATCATATCTTGTTTCCTTGATGTGGCTCACTTTCACGCCGTCAAAAGAGAGAATCCAACTGACCTCCTCAATCGCATATTTCAAAAGATTTTTCTTTTCTTCGTCTGATGTTTTCCGGGAGACGGATTCCTGTATCATGTCAGAAAAAGCCTTTTTCAATATCGGATTTTTTGATAATCTTTCGCAAAGTGTTCTGTATTTTTCAAATTCATCCTTGTTGCGACCGACGAATGATTCATAATCCATAATTTCAATGTTTATTAGTCCGAATGTATCGATTATTTTCTGATAGAATCTTCTCTCCTTTTCCCCTATTTTCTTTGCTATTTCCAGCGCATCATTATGGCTTTTTCCATAAAGCGCTTCGTAGTTACTTGCCTGCATCTGATCGCAAACAACCAATTTGATATTCCTATTCTGATTGTTCAGCCAGAACATATATCCATATATATCCATGGGCTTTGCCATTTTCTCTTTTCCTTCAAAAATATTCTCCCATTCAGGTAAATTACTTGAAATTCCAACCGGAAAATAAGTCTGTTTTTCTGAAGGAAATTTTTCAGGTACTAATTTTCTCGCCTTCTCGTCAATATCCTCAAACATATCCTTATTTAAACTTGCAGTTTCTTTTCCCAATATCAAACTTTCCAATTTTTTCTCAAAAGCAATCTGAAAAGGCAGAAGCTTTTGCAGCTTATCTATTTTTTCCTTATAGAAACGAGCTACTTCTTCATTGAAAAAAGTCATCCCGCTTCTATTTTTTTCCGGAATTATTTCTAGGTTATACTCAGAATAGTCCGGTTGAGCATGTTCCTTATAATTATTTTTTGCTTCTACTATCATGTCCTTGATCCTATCGCTGTCGAATTTCTTCCCTTCGCTGTGAATGGATAATATTTTTTTTCTTTCCTCTTCCGGAATATCCTTGCTATCTTCGCTTTTTAGCCATTCTTCAAAATTACGATCCCCCTCTTCCAGACTTTCTTGATCTAAATATATCTCACGATACTTGCTGTTTAGTTTTCCAGCCATATCCCTGAATTCCCCTATTTCTCTTTCGCCTGCGAGTGTTTGATCCCTAAATTCTTTAATTATTTTTTCTATAATCACTTTTTGATCGCTTGGATTTGCTTTTTCAAGCATATCGCTTCCATCAAGAAGCAAGTTGTTTGCTCTTCCAACAATCGCTTGGCTTACTTCACTTTTATCCAATTTCTTTTCAAAAAATATTTCTTCGTAAATCTTGCATAGCTCCTCGGCATTTTCATTGATTCTGTCAATAACTTTAGCGTATTCCGAGAATAGCGCGTCTGCGATTTCCGGCTGATCCTCTAATTTCTCTCCCATTTCCAGGATCTTTCCCCCCATTTCCTCTCCGCCAGACTCAAGAGACAAAAACGTTTTGATTCCCTTTTCTCCGTATTTCTGAACAAAACCCTTCAAATCGTCCCTTTCTTTGACAGATGCTTGATTGTAATATATAACAAACCAGCCCTGCTCTTTAAATGACAGATTGTTTAGTCTTACACCCGTCTGGTTAAAAACATTTTCATTTGCAATTCTATAATAGTTTTCCTTAAAATCCTGCAGATATTTCTCTCTTTTAATTCTCTCTGCGGCACTTTCATCGGACTTTCCATAATATAAAGTTTCGTACACAAAATCGATCACATCTGCTTGAACTTTGTTTTCTTCGGTCGATAGATCCCCTAAGTGGAAATATTTGATAAGTTTTAAATCTTCGTCGAATAAGCCCACCTCTCCGTCTGAGGTTAAACGACTTACGTGATAATCAGGATTATTATATTCTCCCAAATCATACATTTTCTCAAGATAGTTCACTCCTTCTTCCGAAATACCGATCTTTCCGAATTCAAGACGATACAAAATTGCAGCTAGAGGCCGCTTATCTTCCTTCTCGTCTTTTATCAGTTTTAAAAGCCGAGAAGACGCTCTCTCCGGATTCTGTTTCGACAGGGCATCTGACACAGCATTTCCAAAAACAGGATTTCTGTTCTTATTCCAAAATTCAACTAATGTATCCGCTGTTTCAGATTTTTGCGATTCAATTTCCTTAAGTTCATTCAGAACAACCAGTAGAATTTTTTCATAAGGATGCTCTTCAACGCCTCCGCCCCATTCTGCCGTATAATTCAACTCATGATCAAATTCGCCTTGATCAACTTTGTAAATAGAAACTGGATGATATGTTTTGAAAATCATTGAATGTCTTTCATTAAAAATATCATTCCCCCTTTTTATTTGTTCAATAACCGCCCTTTTTTCTTCCTCTTCTCCCTTTTTCGTAAAACGACTATTGAATACCTCTTCAAAAACCAGACAATATTGAATGGTGCGTACGCATTCCCTTAGAAACTCCGCCTTGCTATCGACATCCATCCCCTTGAAATCTTCAGTCAGCATATATTCAGGATTTATGGGATATCTCATATTCTCAGAAACATCGTCTGCCCTGCCCAGCAATTCCAAAAACCCCTCGGCTCCTTTTCCATATTTTTTCAACTCATCTACATATCCATTTTCTTTAAAATTATTCATCAACAGTTCAGGGGCGGAATTCCTTTTTTGGGCAATATCGGTATAATCATTTAAATAACTATATCTTTTTTTTAATTCCGGATTTTCTTTATCAAGATTGAGCGCACTGATACTAAAAAGTTTATTATCTAAATTATCGCCAGGATATCCTTGCCCTTTTTCGAAAATTATTTTTATAACTTCAAGGTCTTCGGGAAACCTGGCAAAATACTCGCTTGCCATATCGGGAGTAGCCCTCAGAGAGCAACTTGCTCTTGCTAAATTTATTAATCTTTTTTCTTGGGGCATTTCTTTCAGTATTTCATAATTTTCTTTATAAAAAAAAGATGTTGAATTGACCGAATACTTTTCTGTCCAGTCTTTCAGGGCTTCTTCGGAAAATTTATCTTTATCATATCGATCCGCCGCGTTATAGATCATTTCTTCTCTTATTTCTTCATCGGTCCAACCCATTTCCCTGTATTTGTCGTATTTATTACTTTCTTTTCCGCCAATCGGTAATTTATGCAGATTTATATCATCCGATTGTTTTGCATCTTCTGTTTTTGGTATGCTCTCCATTCCCATATATTTGCTTTAATTACTATTATTTGAAAATATTTACTTTAAAATTAAGGTTTTATGCGATACATGCATAAATCCTCCCTAATCCTATTTTAACGCATTTTTCCAATTTTATGAAGCTAATAAAAAAGAGGCTTGTTTATCCTCTTTCACTCTATTTGGTGGACGAATTTAAGGTCCTTTTCCGTTTTTCCGGTGACAGTCATCAGTTCAGTGACGAAAGCATCCAGAAATTTTATTGCAAAGTTTTCGGATATAGTTCCAAGCGGGGCCCAATTTTTCAGATTTTTTACTTTGGCCGCAAATTCCGGTTTATCTATCAAAATTTGACTCTTGTCCGGAATATGTACGAATAGATCCGCTACATTGCCGATAGTCGACTCCTTGTGGGCGGACAACGCAACGACTATAGCGCCATAGGCCTTGTATTTCATCACCAGATTGCGGACGGTTTCGGTCTCACCCGAGCTTGAAATGACTACCACAATATCATCCTTTTTCACTGCAGGCGTCGTCGTTTCCCCCGAAACATACACTCTCCTGTACTCCATCTGGGTCAGTCTCATCGCAAATGTCCTCACCGCAAGGCCGGATCTGCCGACTCCTATGCAAAATATATTATTGTCGCTTTTCTTGCTGATCCGTTCAAAAAAATCCCTGATCGATTGTTTCTTTTTGATATTCTCCTTGAAGTAGGATATGCATATCCCTTCGGCTTCATGAAGAAGCTCCATCTGGATGATGACACCGTCATCGAAACTTACACGTTCATCTTCTGACATTTTAGCCTCCATATTATTTACTGCTGTATAAAAGCTAGCACCGATCTTGAAATAATGCAAGCATCGGATTGTGGCATATTTTTATTGGTTGTATAATAGATTAGATAAATTATCCTCTTTTCCACGCATGATATTCCCGATAAAACGCAAGATAAAGATCCTTTCCCTCGGCGCCGAATCCGCAGGCAGATTTTGCTTTTATAATAACGGCAGCATCTTCATATCTCCGATCTTCGGAGATATTTTGGACTTCAGTAATTTCAAATCATACGAGAAAGCCGTTCTGGCATATATAAAGTCCGATAAACCCGATCTCGTCGTGACAGATCTCCACCCTCTCTATAATTCAACAATACTTGGAGAGGAACTGTCAAAAAAACTCAAGATACCTCATCTCAAAGTACAGCATCACCTCGCACATATTTTTTCCGCCATCGGCGACGATGCATTGTTGCGACCCTCCATCTTCAACTTTCCACCCGCTATCTATGGAATCGCCATGGATGGCACCGGTTACGGGCTGGATGGCAATATTTGGGGAGGAGAGGTGTTTAAATGTCAAATGTCAAAGCTCAAATGTCAAATCAGATCAGTCGAACGGATCGGAAGCCTGGAAGAACAGACTATGATCGGAGGAGATCTGGCGGTCAGAGAGCCGGCAAGAATGGTGATTACGATATTGACCAAACTAAAAATTGAAAATGAAAAACTAAAAATGAAAAATAAAAACGCAATAGTGATAAAAACAAATGATGATATTTATCATTATGTTAAAAAATATTATAACCGCAATGAATTTGAACTACTATACAACCAGTTGGAGCAAGATTTCAATTGCCAGAAAACAACAAGCACCGGAAGGATCCTTGATGCGGTTTCCGTTCTCTTGGGATTCGCCGGCAATAAGCGAAATTTTAAACACGAGGCGACAAAATTGCTGGAAAAAAACTCGACTGTGCCATATGGCGACATTGAACCGAAGCTTGCACATTCCGGCTCAAGAACAGTTCTGGACACGACGCATTTGTTCGAATATCTGCTGGAAAACATCCAAAAGGACAAAAAGCGCCTCGCAGCAACCGCACAATTATACGTGGCCAAAGGTTTATATGAAATTGTCCGAACCGACCTCAATACTGAATACTATATACGAAATGCTTATCTTGCCGGCGGAATTGCCAACAGTCAGATCATATCGAAATATTTTGCGAACAAAGATGTTTATCTTTCAAAAAACATTCCACGCGGAGATGAAGGAATAGCATTCGGACAATTGTCGTATCTTCTATATGATAAAACCAAAAAACCTTACCCCATGTTAGCAGGGTAAGGTATAGAGGCAATCTTCGACTGCCTCTGTGGTTTGTTTACTTATTTTATTTCATTTATATTTCACCAAGTCGGACCGACTTGCCGGTTCAGGATCAAGCGCCGTCGCCAGTGACTTTCCGCCCCAATGGCATAGAATTTTAGTGTGCACCGCCGCACATTCGAGATCTCTCCCTAGTAGCTATTGTCGTTAAGAAGTTAGTATCCTCCCGGGCCTATACTACCCGAAAGATTATTGTCCTTCCCGTCCGAATTTTGCGCTCCGAAAGTCCACCCATTCGAAGCATTCCTTCCTTTGCAGAATTCAGTCAAACTGCAAACCTGTTTAAAAAGGAAATCAATCCTTTTTATTTTATTTTGTAGTTGCGCATTTTTCATGTGCAACGAATGTGCTGCTGCATATTTCGGCAATAACACCTTCGCTGAACATTTTTGAAAAAATAATGGCGGGAAGAGACAGTCTGTTTCGACCGTCCTTCCCGAAATTCTATTTTATTTTTTTAAGAACTGAACTTCTTAGTTCCCTTCTACGTTGGGAATCAGGAGAACAATATCTCCGTCATTCAAGAAGGTGTCAAGCTTTCCCGGAACGCTGTTCACTCGGACTTCCCATCCATCTTCATCAGCGTTCACTCCGATAGCTTCAAAGGCCTCCTGGATGCTCTTCCTTCCTGAGATCTGTACATCTTGGATAACTCCCGGAGACTTTCCGATCCTCACTTTTATTATCTGGTCGACTTTTACGAGCAGGACCTTATCTCCATCATTAAGCTCGGTTTCGGCAGGGACGACTTTTTCATTCACTCTGATCTCGTATCCGTCTTCCTCGTATAACCCTGCGAGCTTAAGAACATCCCCTGCTGTGACCTTCTCCTCATTTGTGACATATTCATCTTCTTTTTTCCCCGGTACCTTCCCTACTGATATTTTCCTGACTGTTTTACACATACTTTTCTCTCCTTTTGTTTTATTTTTGTTTTGACACACTTTCCAATGCCGGGTTTTAATTATCATACCCGCATCGACTACAATCTGATCGTTCAACAATCAAACATGCAGCGAACATCCCGCTTCAGGTCTTGGAGCGGAATAATCGCTGAATATTTTAAAATTGGCGGGGAAGAAGTTTTTTCGATCTCCCCCTGTATCCTTAAATTTAGAAAGTTCTGGACATCATATTTAGCGGACAGAGAGAAAATATCACTTCGTTATCGACATATATCTCCTCTTTCCCTTCCTGCACCATAAACCATTTCATCATCTGCCACAATGCATAGCCTGAAAGGATTTCTGCAGTTGGTCCGACGCTGATCGGGGAACCGCAAGCGCTGGTTTCCGCAACATTGTGATTGAGAGTTTTCTCATACTCGGCAATATGTTTCATGGCCCCGGGATTTATTGTATAGATTCTTCCGCAATCTTTTCCCATCCTTGTTTCGATGACCAAGCTCGTTCTGAGTTTCAGTTTCAATCCCTTCTGCCAGATCTCTTCCCTGGACGACATTGTATCCGTTAAAACGAACACTATCTGGCCCAAGTTCTGAGTTCCGTTCACTCTCTCATTGTGGATCACTATCCTTGTTCCCGTTTCCAGCAGTACCGTCTGGACAAGAGCCTCGACCTTGAGCATCCCTTTCTGATGATTTCCGAAATCCTGATTGCCGACATTATGGCCCTTTACCACATCATCATCCCAAACATGGACCTCGCACACTCCGGTAACTCCGAGTTTTCCAAGCTGCCTTACGATCCTGCTTCCGGTCGCTCCTGCGCCGATCACATCTATTCTTTTGACCATCTGCCCGAATCTTTCGGGAGAAAACAACAACATGTGCCTTAATGCATCTATCATTTCTAATGCCTCCTTTTCTTCTTGGACTTACTCCTTTTTTTCTTTTCATCTTCCTTGATATTGCGGACTATGACCTCATAATCGGCCTCTCTTACCAGCAGGTTGTATTCTCTCTCTATCTCGCTTCTCATACTCTCGTCGATTAGGTCCTGAATAAACCACTGCGCGTCAGCGATCTTCAGTCCTTCGTCGTAGAGATATATGGTGAACTCCATCCTGCCGTTCTTGTTCATTATTCCTCTTACAAATGAAGGATGTCCGGATCTTGAGAAAATATTCTCCATCTGGATCTCGTCGCGTTCTGACGGGTTGGTTCCTCCCCAGACATGGCTGTGTCCCCAGAAAATGATTCTGTTGCACAGATCCAGTCCGTCTTTCCGCAACAGGAATTCCTGCCACTTCTTGGCGATGCCTTCGCCCATCATTTCGGTCTTATCGGAATAGCATATTTGCTCGAAAAGAAATACCTCTTCGATCAGAAAATCGTCTCCGATCTTGCTGCATGCTCCGAGCCAGCTGACTTCCTTTTTCGCCACATCGACGATATGGTATATCTGGCTATAGGCCTTTTTCGAAACAATGATCTTTGGCATTCTACGCCCGAGAAACTCCACTTTAGGCAAGTTCCTGTGCGGCAGGAAAGCATCCGCCCTCAGAAACTGGCTGGGATGCAAAACTGGATGCATGTTCTTGAATGCGCATTCGATCTTGCATTGAGCACAGTTGTTATCGCACAAAAGCTGCATATTGCTTCGGACATCATCTCTTTCGCTTACTATCATTTTATTCACCTTCCTCTTCCTCGCTTGGATGGCTCTCTCTGTATCTTTGCGATACCGGCCATTTGTTTATATATTTTCCTGCGCCATCATCCGTGTTCACATTCTCAATGAACTGTATGGCTACTATAGCTACTACTGCGAACTCATAATTCGCAATGTATGCAGGTATGACTTCCGTCATGTTCCCAAGGCACGCATGTCCCTTGGCAAAGACGTGCGGAGCGTTCATGCCATCTTCGAAGCCCCTTATTCTGTGAGTCTGATTGAACCAATGCACTCCTTCATCTTCACCATCAGTGTTGATGTCTATTCGGAATGCTCCGATCTCGTGTTCAACGCCGCTTCTGGGATCTGTGCAATACAGCACATCCGTAAATATACTGATCACGCCTCCCGAGATCGTCACGTCGCGGATCTTCTCCATGGATAGTATCTTATCGAACTCTTTTCCAAGCTTCTCTTCCTCTGATTTCGTATCATAGCTGTTTATAAGCTGATCCAGTTTCCTCTCAAGTCCCTGTACTCTGCGGATCTCTAATATGAGCTTCTTCTGATATCCGCTTATATCTTTTTTTCCTTTTCTGATGCTTTCCGTAGTGGCTTCCACATTTTTCTCATGCCGCTTCGAGCATTCCTGAATGTATTTTCTCCTCTGAGCCTCTTTTTTCTTTTGTGAAAGAGTTATCGATTCGCGATCCCTTTCCGACGGAGTCATTCGTAATTCAACAACTACCCTCTCGAGGATCTTTTTGAATATTGAAATTTCCCGGTCAGTACCGCGATGGCAGATATCGTAGAATATGAACAGATTGTTGAAATCGATCAATTCCGCGATCTCATTGAATTCATCGTCATAAATGACGATCCCTTTGCCCGAGGGTGAGAATGTTTCAGTGCGGAAATCCACATCAATGCCCCATATCTTATATGGAGCCGAATGGGTTACTGTTTTTGCTCCCGTTTCCAAGACAGACCAGATGAAAATATGGAACCTTCCGTCGCTTTCAGCTCTCCTGGCACCGCCATGTGGAACATGGATCGCTATATTCTTTTTCAGACAGGGCAGTAAAACCTCCTCGGTCGCCTTGACAAATTTGGAACGGCCATCACCATTCCAGGACATTGTGGCTTCCACTTTGAATATTTCTTCTTTCGGTTCCGTAACTGTCTCTTCTGCCCGCCTGCCAAACATCCCTGTGTTGAACATCTCTGGAGAAATCTCCTCCAATGTTAGCCTTTCGCCCCTATCTCTATAATAAGGCGTCATTTCAAGCATCATTTCCCGATGCATACCTCTGAAATCAATATCTCGCATGGGTGTCGGAAAATCTTCCAACATGAGAGGTCTGACTTCGCTGCGGAATCTGAGATTCAACTTCGTTATGCCGGTCTCCGCATTTTCCTCTTCGCTACTGATCGTTGCGTTCAGAGCAGTGATCATCCTGTCTTTATCGGATACATCGATCACAAAACCCGATACGTCGCCTATAGTATGACTTGTGTATACTATCCGCGCATTATCCAGTTTTCTTCGCTGTTCTTCCGTAAGATTTGCGATAAAATAATAGTTTACCATTGTATCATCCTCCAATATTTGTGACTGTCATTTCGAATTTCCGAATCATCAGAAACTCGACAAACAGCCGCAAATAACAGGATATTTGAAATACAACATAGTCTTGTCCAATAACTTTTCAATGAACATTTACTAAAATCGACTCCTTTTCATACATTATTACAAGGAGTGTCTAAGATCTGATCGCTTTCGAGCTATCGCCGGAAATTTCCGGAAAGATTCAGCTCAAAATATGCCTATTAATATTTTTTATAATGACATTGCATATCGGATCCAAAACACTCTCCATAAATGACCGTGTATCCTAGCATATTATTTATCATTTGTCAATAGCGATACTTCAGCTTAGTATGTGAAAATACTTGCCGATATAACGGTCATCCGCCTATATATGATAAAAATGTTTTTATGAACCCTACTTCACCGCCTGACTGTATAATGGACGGATTGCGGCGCCATAATAAAAAACTTGCAATTTTGCAAGTTTTATTATACCACTCCGGCAATTCCGCCGGGCATTATGTCTCCGTTCAGATTGACATAATCCTTGAAATATTTCAGATGTTTCGTCTCTTTTTGCACGGTTATCTCATCGCCCGTCCTCGTATCTTTCAGATCTATTTTAACAGTACCTTTCGCTTCGTCAGTTTCAATTGCAACCACCTTATAGTTGATCCTGTAATCCAGCAATACCTTCTTCGGCTTTCCTCCTAGTATTGTCACTCCCCAAGAACTGAAGTAATAGCCGATGAACAAGACCATTATGTTCAAGAGCACATCCTTCTCTGTCGCATCTATGATCACTTTCAATAATCCGAGATCTCTTCCAGTGATCGCACTGACATCGATCGACAAAGCTGCGACAACTGCGACTGACAGATACAGCAATCCTAATAGCAACATCATTAAGCCGGATAATTTTGTAATTATTTTATGAGCCATTCGTCTTCCTCCGCGCATAATATAAGCCATATCGCAACTTTTGTCAATTTCTCTATAAATCTTTTTTTATTAGATTCTATCTTCTTACTTCCAGGCGCAGAAATAAATATCAATCGTCAATTTACAATTTTCAATCAAGTCCTAAAGAATAAATTTATGAATAATAATCAGTTCCTGATGGAATAGCGGTTATGAAATCGCAATGTCGGAACGTTTATGAATTGAGTTTAATAATTAAAGCATTTAAAATTATTCCTAGCATATCCTCGGGATCAATTTCCCCCGGGGCATTTCGATCGGGCGGAGTCCGCCAATCAAGGTTTTCAGAAATACCCCCTTCCCCCTTTCCGCTTCGCCGATGATCTCAGCCTCAGGATCGAACTGACGAAGTTTCTTTATGACCTTATTGGCATATTTTTCCGAAACACTCGCTATGAATCTCCCCTCGGATGGAAATGCAAAAAGGTTCACACCCAAAAGTTCGCTTATGGAAATGACGTCTTTCTTATAGGGCAGATGTTTTTCATCCAGGATTATTTTCACTTTGGATTTCTCGGCTATCTCATTCAGATTTTCGGCCAGTCCGCCTCGGGTCGGATCCTTGCAGGCATTCAAGAACTCGGCAACACTTTGAACCTCCTTGTTAAGCGGCTTGCAATCGCTCTTCAGTTTCGTCTTGTAGTTGAACCTATGACTCAAGATCACTGCGCCATGCTCGCCAAGATTTCCCGAAGCAATGATCTTGTCTCCGGGCTTCGCACCTTTGTTTTCGATGATCCTGTCAGCGAGCCCGACTCCCGCCGTCGTGATCTCTATTTTGTCTATTTTTCCTTTCTCCGTCACTTTCGTATCCCCTGTCACCACCGGCACGCCGGCTTCTTTTGAGACTTTGTCTATGGATCTGATTATCTTTTCAAGATCAGCCGTCGCAAAACCTTCCTCAATAACACAGCTAAGCGATATCCCGATCGGTTTTGCCCCCATAACGGAGATATCGTTTATCGTTCCGCACATAGAGATCTTTCCGATATCTCCGCCGCGGAAAAATAACGGGTCGATTATGAAAGCATCAGTCGTCATGACCAATTTTTTATCACCCAAATCATAGACTGCCGCATCATCGCCGGTATTTGTCCACTTTCCGGTGAAATTCATGATCCTGCGCAGATCCTTGAAAAACTCCCACGACGCTTTCCCGCCGGAACCCAACTCGAGAGAAACGGAATCGTTCATAAACAATCTTGACATGATGTTATATTTATGATAAATTATTTTGTCACAGTTTAAACTGTGGTCTGAAGGTGAAAGAAATGACTCACGTGATAAATCTGATTGTATGGGCCGATATGGGCCTGGTTACTGGGATAAACTGGAAAATTGATGCGATTGAATGCAAGTCTCAATTCTACCGCGAAAAATATCAGAATGAAATGGAAAAACTTGAATTTGAAAAAGAATGTGAAATAACTGATTTCTTCGGAGAAGATGGCTGGATTCTGAGCACAGTAACGGATATACCGGTTGTAAGGGGAAAAAGAAATAAATATTATTTCCATCATTTTGACAGATAGATCACTCGAACTATGAGCGACATTTTCTGCCGGGAGCAAAACACGCTCCCAATTTTTTTCTCCCAAATTGACACATTGCATACTATATACTATCATATCCGGTTAAATTTGTTCGTGAGATATTTACGGCCCTATGAATAATCACGCCTTAGCGGTTGCGCCGATAATAAAACAAAACGGCAACCGTATCGGAAAAGACGTGATTACAATATTGCTGTAAATAAGGAGGCAGGACATTGAGAGATGAGAACGACGAAATAAATAAAGCATTAGTGAACGTAAGGAAATTGCCGACCATTCAAATTGTTTCGGGAGACATAACTCAGATCGATGCTGATTGCATTATAACACCGATCAACTCCCAAAAGAACTGGCACGGAGGGATCGACAGGGCCATATATGCCATTGCCGGAGAAATGTATCATGACCAGATCAGGAAAACGCATCTTGAAAATCTGTTTTCGGCAGCTGTTCTCGGCAACCGCAAAACACACAGAGGCAAATTCGATCATGTTGTGTTTGTGGTCGACGACCTCAGGTCAAGGGCCAGAGAAGTAATAAACAGAGGCCTTGAAACCGCAGACGAAGCGGGCTTTGAGACAATCCTGATCCCAGCCATCAGAACGGGAGTATTTCTCGGAATAATCGAAAGAACTCCGGATGAGATCGCAAATGAATATATCCTGGGCATACTGAAATTTCTTCGGAGCAACAGAAACTCAGGAATAAAGAGTATCAAACTTGTAATATTCAGAAATGAACAATTCAAGACGATATTGGAAGACAAAATTACTTCCGTAATAAAGAATATGAGCGACAAACAATAATAGTTTCTCGCTTTTTTTTCTTCATAATAACCCGGACTTCAGTTTATTATAGTTCACATATTGACAACCAGTGGTTATTGTGTTATAATGAGAGACAACAATCGCTCCGTGTATCTCCATGGTTTCAGAAAAGATGGCGTCTTGTTTATTTGAATTAAGGCACGATCAGACTGAAACTATGGAATATTTGGAGGTAAATTATGAAAGGTTTTTTAGCGATTATAATAATCGCTTTAGCCGTATCTGGAGCAGTATCCAGTCACGATAGACATGAAGAAGAAGATATGAAGGATATAATGAGTGCATATTCATTAGGGCACGATAGGGGGTATGAACAAGGCACATATAACCCCACGGATGGAGTACGCAGCCAAATCCATAATGAAGGATATATACTTGGCCAATACTGGGGAACGGGTCAGCCGATCTGGATGGAAAGAAACGGCTGGGACAAAAACGACAGCCTCTCTCGCTTTGCCGATACAGACAAGGTCATAGTTCTGGCAGAGATCTCTTCGTGGGACATTTGCATGGCCCAAGGAAAGAAAAACTGCCGAGCCGACACCGTGAGTTACTACAAAATAATCTCCAAACATTACACTGGATGGGGTGAAGATGGATGGAATGCCCCGGAATTCGTTCTGGACTGGGAACGAATACCATAAATGAAGGAAACGTCCTTCATTTTTAATTTATTTTATATCGCGTCGTCATCTGTAAATTTGATCTTTCCGACTTATATTTCCCTATATTTCGCCTCAATGCCGCACGCGCCTTCGGAAGAGACCATGCACGCTCCGATCGGATTCTCAGGAGTGCAGGTTTTAGAGAACAATCTGCAGTCCGTAGGCTCTTTCAGGCCGCGCAGGATCGCTCCGCAAAGACAGCCGGACAAATCAGCTTGTAGTTTATAGCTTGCCTGCCTGTCCGGTAGGCAGGTAGCTTGTAGAATGCTTTTATATTTTACTTTCGCGTCGAATTCGGAATATTTCTCTCTTATCTTCAAACCTGAACCGGGGATCCTTCCCAGACCTCGCCAAAAGGCGTCTTCAACTTCAAAAACCTCGTTTATCAGCGCGATCGCTTTCGGATTCCCTTCCGGACGGACCGATCTTGTGTATTCATTCTCGACTTCAGCCCGGCCTTCGGATATTTGTTTAAGCAGCATATAGATCCCGAGAAGCACATCCTCTCCCGTAAACCCGGTAATCACCTGCGGAATAGCTTCTGTCCCAAGGAGCTTAGCTCCTTTTTTCAAGGAGCTAAGCTCCTTAAACTTCAGTTTTTTATAAGGCTCTGTCCCGATTATGGTCGAAACATGCCCGGGATCTATGAATCCGTCGATCTTCAGGCTTGGCGTGTCGACAAGCGCCTGCATTGCAGGAACAAATAGCTTGTGAGATGAATATACTGTTAATCCCCTTTTGATAGCATCCGCGGTCATTGGTGTCGTTGTCTCGAACCCGAGCCCGAAAAAAACAAGGTCCGGCTTTTTTTTCTGTAGCTTGAGCGCATCTTCCGTCGAATACACTTCGGTGATGTCAGCACCGAGTTCACGCGCCTTGTCCAAACTGAGATTAGGTTGCGGAACTTGAGATTGCTTCGCAGCCTTACGATTCTCCTCGTAATGACAATTATCTTTAATTTTTCTTGAATTGTCATTTTTATATTTTAGTTTTTCATTTTTCATTTGCATTGTTCCGGGAACGCGAAGAACATCTCCATAGCACGCGATCGGTATTCCTGCGAGCGCCAGCTTTATGACCGCATTGATGTCGCTCTGATCCGTCACACAGACCGGACACCCGGGCCCGGAAAGAAGCCTGATGTTTTTCGGAAGGATCTTCTTTATCCCATTCCTCGCGACGGCCTCGGTGTGAGTGCCGCATAATTCCATCAGGACGACTTGCCTGCCGATTTGCTGAGATAATTTATTGATTTCGATTATAATCTTACGAGTCATGATTTAATTTAAAATTCAAAAATCTCGAGCCCAAGGCTGATGAGCCTATGGCTCAAAAATGGAAAATAACGCTTCAAAATGATAACATGTTTATTAATTCTTTTTAATCTTACATTGTCATTTTAATCTTTGATATTTACATTTTACATTTAGTAAAACTATTCATCATTGCCTCTTCTGGCAGTTTCGAACAACTTTAAAGTCTCCTTCGCTTCTTTATTATCGATCTTCTGTATTGCATATCCCGCATGAACGATCACATAATCCCCTTTTTTTATTTCAACCAAAGAAATATTGACATCTCTTTTGATCCCGCCAAAATCAACCGACGCAACGTTGGTTTTTTTGTCTATTTTTATTATCTTTCCGGGGATTGCTAGACACATATTCGTTATTTTACGTTAAAACGCTTTGATTATAGATTCAATTCAACTTATTCTTGATGCGTAAAAAAATAAGTATCGAGTATATAGTACACGGTTATTTGGCATCTTGCTTAATGCTAAATACTAAATACCTTCAACGCTTAACCATTATATCAGAAATTATATTTTTTAGAAATAAAAAAAGAGAGTTGTTTCTCTCTACTCTGACCCTTTTATAAATATCCTCGGGACATATTCCGGAACAACAAGGCTTTTGGGGTCTTTTCCATCCCAATAGATCTTGCCTTCAAGAACCAAGTTCGTGATGTACGCCTGCCATCCATGCTCGATCTTATTGACCTCTGCGCCGATCTTGTTTGCGTCATAATCCTGTCCGATATAGACCGGATAGCTGAAAAAGGCAGGCCCTTCGTCATATCCATCTTCGATAACAAAGTGCATTGACACCGCACTGAACAATATTTTCCCTTCTGAATAATCTTTTATGATCGCTTCATGCACGTTATGGCCATGCATGCCCTGCCCGCCGTATTTTGGAAGCGGCCCGGGATGTATGTTTATGGTTATCTTAGGATCAAGCCCCCTGACAAATTTTATCCAGCCGGAAAGCGCGATCAGATCGGGTTCATATCTTTCAACGATCTTCCGATATTCAACCGCATTGAACGGACCGGGAAAATATATGAAATTAATGCCGAATTCATCAGCTATTTTCTTTACTCCGCCATTGGGATAATTTGAGACCACTGAAATGATCTCAGCCTTCAATATTCCTGACAAAGAGCTTTCCACGAGCTTCCTGAATCCCGATCCTCCTACATCTGCGCCTCCTGACGCAAACACTAATGTTCTTTTCATTTTATCGCCTCTTTTTATATTTCCACGACGCTACTAACGCGTCATGTTAATGCCCATCCTATAATATTTTTCGCCTTCTGGCAAGCCCCTAAACCAAAAACTCGCCTTAATGCGAGTTTTCTCTTTAATTGACCGCCTATTTTATCATCTTTTCAAACCTTTCAGCTATCTTATCCCAATTTACAATATTCCAAAAAGCATCGATATATTTCGCTCTATCATTCTTATAATCCAGATAATATGCATGCTCCCATACATCCAGCACCATTATGATCCTGAAGTTCGGATACACATTATAACTATGCTTCTCGATCTGCATAATAAGCGGACGCTTCGTACATCTGCAGAAAGAAAGCGCCGCCCAGCCCGATCCTTCAACGCTGAGCGCGGTCTTTGAAAATTCTTCTTTGAATCTATTGAAGCTTCCGAACTCATTATTGATAACAGCGAGCAATTCTTTTTTGGGTTCATTGTTTTTTCCTTTTGCCGGAGCCAAATTTCCCCAAAACAAAGAATGAAGCTTGTGTCCGCCTAAATGAAACGACATTTCCTTCAGCGTCGCTTTCATATCGATCTCGGAGCTCTCCCTTCTCGATCTTTCGATCTTCTCCAAAACCGCATTTACGCCATTTGCATAAGCCGCGTGATGCTTATCATGATGGATCGTAAGCTGTTCTTTGGACATATACGGCTCCAATGCGTCATAACTATATGTCAATGCGGGCAATTTATAAAATTTTTCTATTTCCATGCTTATCACCCCCTTTATATATCTAAAATTATCCTATATTAATTGTATGATATATTCGCCAATATGAAAAGAAAATTAATAACAGCATGACAATCGATCGTCATGCCTAATTTCCTATGCAATGTTTTTTCGTATTTTCACAGTTGTTCTGTATTCTATTTCATATTCTTCGGCATGCGTCATTTTTTTCGTGATTTTTTTCACAAGTCCGATCACGATCACCGTGATAACACCCGCCAGAACGTCCTTTCCTATTTCTATTAATGCGTTTTTCATTTTCTTGCCTCCAAATTTCCCATAGGAATTTTACTGATTATAATATGCCACTAATATATTCACGTCAACTCCATGGACTCGATACATATGTTGACTTTAGCCTATTCATCTGATATTCTGAAATGTCTATATACAGACAACCTGATCATTGAAAATCAAAGGAACAAAAGGAGAAGATTCATATGATATACAAAATAATAAAAAGATATCTTTTAAAACATAAAAAGGAATCGACAAAAACCATAATATATTCGCTTATTGTAGCGGTGCTTGCAGTTATAATACCCCTCATCTACAGCAGGATCACAGATGATATATTGAATAAAGATATTCTGTTGACTGCACTGATAAAACCGATTGCCGCGCTCCTTATATTAACTCTCTCGGCTGTATTTCTCAACAGATATACACTCATCAGCAAATATAATATAGGAGCGAGATGCCGCATGGATCTGCTCTCAGATGCATATAACCATCTTCTTGATCTTCCGCTCGATTATTTCAAGATATATGATAAAGGCGAGATTGCAAAAAAAGTGGACAGATCGGGAGATGCGATATTCATGATCGTAAGCGAGATAGTTTTTACATCTATCCCGGAATTATTTTCGATCATTGGAATGATATTTGTCCTGGGCTTGATCGATATCAGGCTCGCGGCAGTAGTTTTTGCAGTCGGAATTGCATACAGCTGTTTGCCACTCCTGCGCACAAAACGGATCATCGAAAAAGAAAAACAGATCAGTATAAAAAGCGAAAAGGCATCGGGATTCATACATGATGTATTGATAAACATCAAACTGGTCAAGCTATATACCGACGAGACACGGAACAAGGATAAAAGCAACCTGCTCCTACGCGATACGCTCAATGAAACTGAATCAATGAATACGAAATGGGCCAATATAATAAGCGTTCAACAGCTTACGATCCAGGCCGGATTCATTTTAATTCTCTTGTCAGCCTTGTTTCTTCTCAGGAACGGAGGTATAACTCCAGGCGAGCTTGTGCTTGTGCTATCATACACGGCCATGATCCAGAATCCGTTCGTGCGATTATCGCATAATTATATGCAGACTAAACGTAATTTGGTCAGCATAAAACGAGTATTTGATCTCATTGATGAACCGATCGAGCCATATAATGACGGCATCGAGCTAACTGATACAAATGGCAATATCAAATTCGTAAATGTTCACTACAGTTATGAAAATAATGTCATTGAGACATTGAAAGGCATTTCACTCAACATATGCGGTAATAATTCAATTGGAATAATCGGGCCAAGCGGATCCGGAAAAACGACATTCCTCAATCTTCTATTAAGAAACAACCTTAAGCCGATAACCGGTAAAATATTTCTTGACGGTATTGATACGACAACCATAAAACTTCCCTCACTTCGGAAATTTATTGCGGTTGTTGACCAGGAGGCCAGCATATTAAACAGAAGCGTTATCGAAAATATACTATTAGGCGATCCAAATGCCTCATACGACGACGTTGTTAGTGTTTCAAAAATGGCAAATGCCTACGATTTCATAATTAAACTGAAAAATGGCTTCAACGAAATAGTCGGAGAAAATGGAACACGGCTTTCAGGAGGAGAAAAACTTAGAATATCGATCGCACGAGCACTGCTCAAGATCAGATCCGGAGCAAAGATACTTGTGTTGGACGAAGCAACGGCGTCGCTCGATAGCATATCCGAAAAAGAATTTCAAAACACTCTTGAACTTCTGAAAAATCGCAACATCACTATAATAATTATCACTCACAGACTTAAAACTGTGCAAAATTGTGAATTAGCGGTTTTCAATTATGGAGAAATCGTTGAATCGGGAGATCATGCTAAATTGTATTCGAAAGATGGACTTTACAAGAAACTATATTTGAACCAAGTAATACACCCAATATAAGGAAATAAACAGTTTCCTTTTTTTATTGACATTTGCATCGTTATAATGCGTGATGAATTGCAATGACATCGATTCGGCTATCCGATATTGACAGACGTGCCATGGTGTGTTGTGATATACGCTTAACAATAATATTACAACACGTTTGTCTTCATTGTCAACTACATATTCGTTGTTCGATTCTAATCCTACGTTATAATCCTTTTGTCCCTATTTGTATATTTACTTTACATTTATATTCATATTTATTGTTATTATCATTAATTGCTGTTCATTGTCATTCAATGTCCCGCCATACAACTCTACATATATCGCATATCGTTCATTGCTAATTTTCTCACCGATATGTTTCACGTGGAACA
>JBAZUT010000006.1:48644-98218 GCA_041661265.1 Candidatus Paceibacterota bacterium
ATGTTTCACGTGGAACATTATATAACACATTTTAAATCGCAAACAACTATGTTCACATTAAAGACAGTGGCTTAAGTAAATTTACCAAACATAAAATATTCAAACGATTCGCATGTTCCACGTGGAACATATTCTTAACTCGTAGGTTTTCCAGCATACTCGCCTCAATTAAATCTGAAAACTTATTCAGGTCGCTTAGTTGAAAGCTTCGCATTTAAAATAATGTTCCACGTGGAACATTATTAATAACACACATCTCAACATCAGAATACATATGCAAAACCTATAATACGATTTGTGTTTCTGGCTACAGACGTAATTTACATGCTCTCCTCAAAATGTTTCACGTGGAACATATTGTTTCATAACTTGTGAACTAACAAACATACCAAGCAGTACCCACAAAAGGGTTCTCATTTGATTAGACGTCCAGAAGTAATGATCGAAGAAACCGATGACCAGAAAAGCAATAATCATTGTCCGAAACAAGCAAATCTCATTTTTAGTGCAATTAGCATTATCTATTCCCATGTTAGCACTTTTGTTAACAATTGAATAGATTAGATATATTAAATACAAATACATAATCACACCCGGAATGCCAATTTCAGAAGCAATTAATAAATATGAATTATGATTGGGCTGAAATTGCCAATAGTTAGTAATTTTGCCAGAATAATTATCATACAGATAAATAACATAAGTACCTATACCTGTACCAATTAATGGATTCATTAAAATTGTTCCACGTGAAACATTTTCCAGCAAAACGCGGTCTTGCGTAGACTGATGTCCTATGAATTCATTTTGCATCCGCAGAATAAATACATATGAAAACGATATACAAAGAGATAGAAAAAAGAGGGTAGTAGCAAAACCCAACAAATGGCTTCTTAATGGACTCAAGCGACGAAATTGTCCCAAATGACTTACAAATGTTCCACGTGAAACATTTTTGAAAATGACGATGTTAAAAAAAATAACAGTAAATAGCGCGACAATCCCTGAACGCGAAAATGTGAGCAATAAGCCAATAAACTGCAAGCAAATCAGACTGGCAAACAAAGTACGATGCGAATACAAACGACAAGTAAGGCTGTCAGATTTACCAAGCACCTTGACTTTGAATGCCGTTTGTGTTACTGTAATATACAAATAAATAGAGATTAAGATAGTAAATACTAAATAACCGGCTAAAATATTCGGATGGGGGAGCGTGCCATATGCTCGAATGACCTTATTTCCGAAATAGACAATATTTGAAGTTCCAATAACATCCCTTGAGATCAACGACTCGCCAGATAACTTGTGAAGCAATCCATCACCAAAAATAGAAGATTGCCCTATGAATTGCATTATAGCTATAAAACTTTGAATAACACCCGTAAGTGAGAAAATAAGAAGGCTTTGGATAAGCCTTTTATCTGTATTTACAATGTGTTTAATCATAATAGCCATGCCAATATATCCCGAAAATCGAGCTGCTTGATAGAAACTTATATCAACATACTTTGCATTCAACATAACACCGAACAGGATCCACAGAGTCAGCAAACAAATGATTCGATTAATTCTTGATCGGGATTCTTGGATCAATAAAGACTTAAAATCATGCCTTGCTCGAATTATACACAGAACGATCAGTATGACAGCCAGAATGTCGACAAGGCTAAGCGAATATGTCATATATTCACTAAAGAAGCCGTTAAAATATGTAAACTGAGTTGGAAAGATCTTTCTGGTATTGAATGGAATAAAAAATAGTAACACGCAGAACACAAGATATAATACATCATTTATTTCTATTTTCTTCGCCATACGACACATCATTATATTCTCATTTTATTTCACATATCTATATTATAAATTATTTGAAATTTAATGCAATTATTTTATATCCGATATTGACATATAACCGCTAATATGATATAATGTCCGGTTGAACTTTGACAATTTATGGAATTAATAAGCATGAAATAGGATCACGTGAATTCCTGTTTCATGCTTATTAACAGAAACAATAGGCAGACAAAAATCAAATGGAGTTGAGATAATGAAAGCAAAACAAGTATTTACGGCACTTACGTTGTTGCTCGTAGCATCAATACTGGCATCAAATACAATAGAAGCGATATTGGAATATTGGTGGTATTCAACACTGTCATATTCGCAAGTATTTACAACAAACTTCGTAGTGAAGTTTGTAATATTTGCGATATTATTCACAGCAATGTTCACATATCTTTGGCGACAGTCAAAAATATTAAGGGCCAGAATCGCTGCTAAAAGAAAATTGCTAAACGAAAAACTTGGCAGGATCAGGGCCAGTCAATATAGGTCGAACTGGGAATCTAGCGATGTCATCAGCGAGCTTAGAACAATGACAATACTGGACTCGGCATCGATCGGGATACCGGTACTTCTGTCGTATTTATATGCAACAATCGCAAGCGATTTCATGTGGTTCGATATATTAAAGTATATAAACCAAACGCCATTCGGTGTTTTCGATCCGATATTTGGAAACGATATAGCTTTATATGTCTTTACGATACCGGTAATCGAAAGCTTTCTGACGGCAGGCCTGTTTTTTGTACTGATCAATTGCGGAATTAAAATCGCGATCGAGAACGTATTTGACAGGAACGAAAGTGAAGTACGCGATTCAACAGACTTTACGTATGAATGGCGGGCGACATGGACAATACTTGCACTGGTATTTGCAGCATCTGCATACTTTGGACGATATTCGTCTATGTATAATGAAACTGATATTCTATATGGCGCTAACTATATGGATGTTAATTTCTGGATACCGTTTGCATCCGTTAAAGCAATTTTATTTGTTCTTGCGGCCATAGCATGTCTGATATGGAAAAATCAAACAGGAAGTCTTGCAAAAGTGCGGAAGTATGGCCTACCGATACTAATAGCAGCAGTAATGATCCTGCCTTCTCTAATTGCATCTGTTGCTGCATTTGCGATATATGAAACGCAGGTCGGGCCCAACCAACTGCAGAAGGAATTGCCCTTCATAGCGGACCATATCAATTCAACAAGATATGGCTTTGACCTGGACAAGATCACAGAAAAGGAGTATGCAGGCACTGCAGCTCTCACTACGGATATCTTGAACTCACCGTCAGTGGAGAATATCCGGATCGTGGATTATCGCGCTTCATGGGAAGCGATCGGCCAGAAGGAAAGATCGCAGAAGTACTATGACTTCACTGACATTGACGCAGATCGCTTCGATGGAAAACAGGTCATCATAACTCAACGCGAGCTTTTCTCAGACAGATTATCCGACAGTGCAAAAAACTGGGTCAATCAAAAGTTAACCTACACGCACGGTTACGGAAAGATAGTGTCGCTTGTTAACAAAGTAGACAGCGAAGGCATGCCGGTTTTGATAGCAAAGGGTATTCCTCAAGTCTCAAGCGATATCGATATTGATATTTCGCAGCCTAGAATCTATTATGGAGAGTCGTTCCGCGAGGAAGACTATGCAATAACAAATACAAGGCAGCCTGAGTTTGACTATCCTTCAGAGAACACGACAGTCGCAGTCACATATGAAGGAACGGGCGGAATCGTGATCGACTCACAGCTCAAAAGATTTGTTGCGGCATACAACCTCGGACTGATGAATATATGGTTTTCGGAATATCTAACAACCGAAAGCCGACTACACTTGCACAGAAACATAAAGGAGAGGGTTCAGAGGATCACGCCATTCGTGTATCTCGATGACGATCCCTATCAGACGACGACGGGAAACGACTGGATCTTGGGAGGCGTTGTATATACCGATAAGCTTCCTTATTCAAAGCCATCATATATCGGAAATACAAAAATGAACTACGTCAGAGACAGTCTGAAAATAACCGTAGACAACCTGAACGGAACGGTAACCTATTACGTAATAGACTGGAATCCTATGATCCAGACCTATGCAAAGATCTATCCCGGTCTGTTCAAAGACATCTCAGAATTGCCGGATAAATACAGAAGCCATCTGAAATATCCGGAAGATTTCTTTGTCACGCAGATCGAAAAGGATAATCTGTACCATATGAAGGACCCGGAAGAGTTCTTCAAAAAATCGACTCAGTGGGTGAGAGCAAAGGAAAAATACCATGAGGAAGAAGTGCCAGTGGAGCCATACAACATACAGCTTGATATGGGAAATGGCATGGAGTTCGTCTTGATGGAACCGGTAACTCCTATCGGCAGAGAGAACATGATCGGATGGTATGCAGTCCGCCAGGATATAGGAGTGTATGGAAAAATAATTCTGTACAAGTTCCCGGTCGGCGCATTGCCATATGGACCGATGAACATAGAAGCGAAGATAGACCAGGACGAGGACATGTCCGCACTGATGACGCTTTGGAGCCAAGCCGGATCAAAGGTTATCAGGGGCAATCTGATAGTCCTTCCGATCGAGGGCAGTATACTGTACATTAAGCCGATATATATATCGGCAGCAACAAAACCCCTGCCGGAGCTGAAAAAGATCATTGTAGTATATAACGACAGATTAGCGATCGGCGACACGCTGAATGAAGCGTTATATCAGGCGATATCAGGAAACAGGTTGCCAACAGCGGCAAAAAATCAGGGAATATCGGTTATCCCATCAACTGGAGGAACAACACAAAAAGTAAGCAATGAGAAAATAGCAACGATCGTCGTAAGAGACGAAAATGGAAACATAATGGAAAATATAACAATCTACAAAGGCCAGTCCATAACAATCGGATAAGCCTGAGTAGGGGAGCCTAAAAACTCCTTTTTTTAATATTCACGATATTAATAACTCAATAAAGAACTCAACGGATACGAACCTATTGACAATTGACGTGTTTTGTGATACTATTATGCGTTGCGGGATAGAAGCGACATACAAAAACAATAAACTTATTATGCCAAAATAGCGCTTATCGCGTTAAGAATTATTTTGGCCGAATGATTTTGCATCATTCATTTTGCCATTGAAAATTGACAATCAGACAAAAGTATATAGGAGAGATGACACATGAATAGAACACGAATTATAGGTATATTGATCGTAAGCATAATAATCGTAATTGCAGCATATTATGCAGTCGATTTCTATAACGAGCAGAAGATCCTGAAGAATTATCACCCCGCAGTTATCGAAATCGGCAGGACATTTTCACCGGAAGCCGACGAAGAATATGTATTGTTCGATAATGAAGATTTCCAGATATTCAACGCCAGAACGGCAAGAGATGCTATTGATGACTATGCCAACTGGATAGAATCCGGAAAACCCGACAGGTGGCCGCCAAAGAACTTTAATTGGCTGCTCGATTCGATCGATCACCGCAATGAAAGAATTGTATATGTTTTCGGTCCTGAATCAGTGATCGGTAAGGGCAAGAAAGACTATTTGGTATTGGACATGCAGTCATATGTTGAATTTCACGGAGACAGCGTCAGAGAGGCACTGTACAGATATCTATCATGGGCAGAGAACGGCAAAAAATACCCGCCTGAAACGAAATACATCAGGCAACCTCAGTTGCTCAGCATAGATGACGATTTCACCGATACGCCGGAATTATCATTCAGGAAGATCAACAATCAAACGTTGATATATTGGGAACAACACCGAGGCTATCACTATAGAAACCGGGCCGGAACCATAAGGGAATTCGTCGTGATCGATACAGAAAGCTCTAAGGAATTCCATGGGATCAGCCACACGGATCTCGTAATCAAATTATACGACTGGAAAATTAGCCAAAACAACAGAAGTGAGTGATCAGCAAAACTGAAAGCTCTTTTTTTTATTCTCAAAATACTATTGACAGATGAACAATATTGTGCTAGTTTTACATGTTTATTGCACAGTTCTGCAATAACGGAAGGGAACATTAACAAACAATTCTTCAGTAAAAATAGCGCAACACATATTTTGCGTTATTTTGGCTGAGGAATTCATAGAATTTCTCTGACCACGAACAGAACAAAAATACAAAAGGTGATAAAATGGTATTAGAAATGGAATCAATACTGTACGGATTTGTCATCGCCTTCCTGAGTTTTTTCTACTTGGGATGGGAGAATGACAGATTCAGCGTTGGAAGAACGCTGACAGTAAACTTGTTGGGAACAATTGTAGGTGGAATAATTTTCGCAATATTATTCTGGCTCGACCCGCCTGCATTTGTCGGCATGTGGGGCGGATGGTATAGAGTTGTTGCTGCTCCAATGATAATCGGCGCTGTCGCCTGCATATTCATAAGCATCGAGAGTGACGGCAAGGGAACGGCAATCCAGATAATTAAATTACTTGCAGTGATAGTCACCGGATTAATAATTCTATTTACTCCGGTATTTCACGCAAACCAGCTTTACAGCATACCGCAAGTAACAGAAATTGAAAATATTTCCGTTCCAAATGGCATATTGGATCCGATAGATCTGAAGCATATCCGTCTGGTGGACCAAGACATGGCCTACTCGCTGGGAAGCAAGATCATTGGCAAGGAAGCAAATCTCGGAAGTCAATATGAGGTCATCAAAAAGGATTTCCATATCCAGGAAGTCGCAGGCCATTTGTGGTGGGTAGCACCGCTGCAATTCCAGGGCTTTACGCAATGGAACTCTATCGGAACATCGCCCGGATTCATCATGGTTGACGCGGAAGATCCTTTCGCAGAACCTCTCCTGAAAACGGGATACCAAATGAAATATCTCACAAGTTCCTTCTGGGGAACTGAACTATACAGATATACCTATAGCCAGGGCTATTCGGATTATGTACTTGAGGACTTGACCTTCGAAGTTACCGACAACCTTAAGCCGAAATGGACCATCAGCAAAACAAGACCGACCATCAACAATGACGGCTATATAACCAAATCGGTGATTGTAGTTGACCCGGTAGATGGGAAAATAGAAGAATACGCAATCGGTAATGTTCCGGAATGGATAGACAGAGTTGTTCCCGAAAGGATCGCAACTGACTACATATCCTGGTACGGAGCATATCCGCATGGCTGGTGGAACTCTAGGGGGCTATGGTATGTAGCAAACAAGGATGTCAATGAACCGACGACCATAACCACAAAAGACGGAGACAAGGTGGAATTATTCTTTGTCTATGGATCAGACAACAAGCCTTATTGGTTCGGTGGAATGACAAGTCCGTCATCTTCGGACCAGTCATTGACCAGCATAGTGCTGATAGGAGCAAGAGACGGAATAATGTACAAATTCAAGATGACCGGAGGCAATGAGCAGGTCGCATTGGATGCGGCTAATTCAGCGGTTTCCCAGTATACAAACTGGTACGGTTCCGCGCCTGTCCCATACAATGTTTTCGGCACTCTGACCTACATCATGCCGATCTCGTCTCATACGGACAAGAGTGGAAATATATTCCAAAGAGTGGCCTTCATCGATGCCTTGGATTCCCATGCAGTTATCGGGGAGACAAAAGACGTAGCGGCGGAAAACTATAAGTCATATCTCGCTACAAAAGGCGTCCAGGTGGCTCTCACAGCAAGCACAAACCTGAAAACCATCGTAAGCATTGTCGTAAGAATGGGAAGCGTCGTCATCGGAGGACACTCTGATTACTGGTTATGGCTGAACAATTCGGACATAATATACGCCGTTAATCCCATGCTTTGGCCGGAAGTTGTTGAAACTTCTATCGGCGATGAAGTAAATATAAGCTATGCCGATACCGGAGACGTGCGTGTTGTCGCCAATAAATTCGACAACAAATACATCAATGCCAGAGTCAGCAAAGAACAGATAGCGCTTGACCGGGACACAGCCAACACTACCGCGCAAAAGGTAGGGAACTGGGATGAGCAGGAAGATCTCAAGAACAAACTGAAAGAACTTCAAAAATAATATGGAAGTCAGGCGATCAGCAAAAAACTGAAAGCTTAACTTCTTTTTTTTATCGCCGAATTCGATTTGTCACTTGCATACCTCAGGCTCCCACTATTTACTGTTTCTGTATAAGTACTATTATTAATAGGGGATCGGCTTCAATAACAGAATAATGTTATGAATTCATATGAAAATATCAAAATAAACAGCAAAAAGGAGGTGAATGAATTGCCCGAAACACTGCCATTCTATATAGAACGGACAACTGAAAACTACAACAAGCTTTCTCAGAAACTTCAGGGGCTTATCCGGGACCTGGAAAGGCCGCCCGATATTGAAAAGACTGTCAGGGACGAGAAGTCATATAAAGACATGCTGATCAGGAATATCAGGGATCTGATCGGCGAAAGATCTCTGATATCGGATATGGAAAAGTGCTTGGGCGATTTGGAAACAAAAATATCAGGCACAACCGGTTCCGGTGCGGACATGAAAAAGGAAGAGCCTGAAGATGAGCAAGATGAACCCCAGAAGCCATTGTCTTTCTATGCCAATGAGGCGGAGAAAGCCAGCCGCGAGCTCATACGGAAGCTCGACGAACTGATCCGGGATCTGCAAAGGCCGCCCGATATTGAAAAGACTGTTAAGGAAGAAAAATCGTACAAAGACTTCCTCGTGAGAAACATCGGGAGAATAAATGGCGACGGATCATCGCTATCGACAATGAAAAATATACTGGAAGCTCTGGAGAAGAAAATAACAGGCGCCAAATAACATTTTGCATAAAAAAATAGCTATCTGTGCTTTCAGATAGCTTTTATTAAATTTATTCCCTGACCTCCGGATATGTCTGTTATTTATGGAGATTTTCCCAAATGAATTGGGGACCTATTACAGTTTTCAGGTCTTTCTGAGAATCTATCACTTCAACCCCGGGAACAAAACCCAAAGTGTTGAAAATATTCCTGTCTATTTCCTCAACATTCCTTCCCGGACCGCCAAATGTCGTCATGCAATCTTTCGGCACAATGATCCTTTCCAGTCCGAACATCTCGGCCTTGCTTGACAGGGTTATCACTGCCTGGATTACGCATATGTCGGAACAAACACCGCCGAACACCGCAACCCGAGGTCGTAACCGTGTCAGTATCTCCTCGAGTTCAGTCCCGATAAAGCTGTTTGTGGTTTTCTTTTTTACAATAAGCTCGGTATTCAGACCTTTCAATTCGCGGACAACTTCCGCCTGAAATGTCCCTCTCATACAATGCGGAGGGAATGTTTTCAGCTCGGCATCGTCCGCACTGTGGTTATCTGCGGTATATATGACATTGCAGCCTTCCAACCTCTCCACCATAGCCGCAAAATTTGGGATTATCCATTTCATATTCGGATCAGCCAGCTTTCCGGCCTTAAAAAAACCGTTTAGCAGGTCAATACCTATCACAGCCACTTCGTGTCTCAAACATAATATTTTATCTTTTGCCATTTTCTTACCTCTTTTGTTTTGTTATTTTTGTTTATATATTTTGAGGGCTGTCCTTTTGAAAAGGACGGTCCATTTTTTGTTCATAGTCTGTTCAGATCGTCATCCGATTTGCGATCAATTCTTGTTTCAATTGCATGAGCTTATCGCTTATCCTGACAGGATATTGCTCATATTTTTCTATTCTAGCGTGTGGTTCTGTAAGCTTTGCCAAGTTCATCTTTGCAAATTCCATGATCTCCGACAGCTTTGGAAGTTTGTGCGTAAGCCTCCCGCCTTTCATTGCCCGAACCATTACCTCCGTATATTCCTTTCCGGGTCTTTCTTCATCGCTAAGTGCGACGATATCGCCAAGTATCTTTCCATCGACTTCCCGTCTCCATACAATGAAATCTCCGGGTAATGTTGACTTTGCAGGATTGGATGACGAAACTTTGATCGTAGGAAGATATTCCTTCATGCCTTCATCCTTTATTCTTGTCAGTTTATAAACGCTGCTTGCCGACGGCACCACAACGATATATGTTCCGACACCGAAAGCCATAACGGGTATTCCCGATTTCCTGATCCTGTTGATCTTTTGAACATTCATGTCATCGGATATAATGATTCCTTCGATCCAGCCCTCTGTGTTAAGCTGCATGATCATCGGAACCAATACGACAGGATCTCCACTATCGAGACGTACCTTGACTTTCTTTCCGATCTTTTTCGCCACCTCGATCGCAATTTGCGCGCCACGAATCGGGTCATATGTGTCAATCAGGAATATATTGCTCCCTGTCGCTTCATAAAACTTCAGAAAAGCTTCATATTCGTTTTTAAACATCATAACCCATGCGTGAGCCATCGTTCCGCTAAGCGGAATGTTGAATAGCTTTCCGGCCAATACATTTGAAGTTCCTGCACAGCCTCCGACCATGCTTGCCCAAGTGGATATCAACGGATTTGGAGATCTTCTATATCCATACTCGAATACAAGTTTTCCATCTGCGGCCATTACAACCCTGGAAGCTCTTGTCGCCACCAAAGTTGCATATGTGATTGTAGAAATAATTGACGTTTCTACCATCAAAGCTTCAATAGCGCTTCCTGTCACTTTTACGATCGGCTCTCCGGGACCGACAATCTGTCCTTCGGGCACAACGTAAACATCTGCATTAAAAGTAAAATCTTTCATGTAATTGATGAAATCATCAGTCACTTTCAGGTTTTGCTTCCGTGCAAATTTCACCGCGGCATTAATTTCATTCTTCTCAAAGCTGAGATTAGCCAAATGAGAAAGCATAAAATTCGTACCGGATGTCAGGAGATAGCCGCCTTCCATTTCAACAGGAATGCTTCTGATATTGTGATAATAACCTGCCCTATTTTTTGCCATGCCCAGGTTCACAAGCCCAAGAAACATGACCTCATGATAGAAATCCTCTCGAAAAGGACTTCCCGACCTTTCTCTGATGTTGTAATATCTATTTTTTTTCCTTATCACTTTCTTCACCTCTATGTTCATTTATTCTTTGTGCAGTCCTTCTTCTTCGATTCTGCGGATCGCCAGGGCAATATTGCCTCTGACTTTCGCATCTATTGTTTTCCCTTGCCTCCTTTGCTCATCCAGCCACTCAAAGATAACTTTTCTGGAAACCGAATGGACAATTATGCCATCCTCTTCCCATCCTTTTTTCTTTCCGACATAGATCAGATCTGTGCCTAAAATGGCAGAAAGAAGCTCGTTTTGCATTCCAGCTGAAACAGACTCGTCCAGGCTGATAATGAAAACTTTTTGCGGCTTCCATCCTGATTCCTCGATCGCCTCCCTTATGGCAGCGGCTATCTTCGCCTCTCCCTCGACATCGCAGACTCCGGCGACCAGTTCAATTACCATCCCGTCATTCGCGGGAATAGATTCATCTTCTTTCGAAAGCTGTTCTATCCTTGAGGAAAATCTTTCGAGCATGGGACCAAAGATCGATAATTGCGCTAACTTAGGAACTTTTTTCTGTAAAGCTTTGATCGCTTCAGAAAAACTGTAAAGCGCTGATCGTATGGGTTCTCGGGCGATAGGAGGCCTGAATTGTTCAATAAGAATGAACTCGTCTTTGTCCCGGTCATATAGAACAATGGACACTATATCCCTGTTCTTCCTCTCCGCAGATTCCCAAATCCTTTCCCTTCCTTCATGGTCAGAATAAATCGTTCTCACCATCTGAAGGAATTTTCCGATATATATCAGCTCTCTTCGAATTACTTTCGGTTGTTGCATTTTTTCACCTATTTTTCCTTTTGACATCACCAATTTCTACGAACAATGTCGTCATTCTTGCTTTCTGCATAACAATTAATTGTCCTTTATTTAGATTCAAGATCTTTGACCCATCAACTGTCAGTCGTGCTTTGCCGATTATTTCTCTGACTTGGAATACAGCGCTGCTTGGCCTGATGATATAAGGCAGAAGCTCCCGGCTGCTGGGCGACACGACTCTTAAAATAAACTTTTCATCGCTTATCAAGGTCGGTCCGCCGGCACTCTCCACATAAGCAGTAGCGCCTGTTTTTGTTGCAAAGATAACGCCGTCGCCCCTGTATTCATACTTAATTCCGTCAATCTCTACAGAAATGACGATCGTCCTTGAATCCCTTCTTTCAATAACTACATCATTCAATGCATCCTTCAGAAGGATTACATCGCATAATTCATCCAGAACAGCAACTTCCATCCTCGTTCTTTCAACTATGATATAGTTATCGTGTTCGAATACTTCTGACAGCTTCTCGAGCATCACATCAGGCTTAATATTAGTCAACGCTCCTGCATAACCGAAATTTACTCTTAATATCGGTATGTTGTATTTCTTGATCTTATTTGCAGTATGAAGGACAAGTCCGTCCCCGCCGAATGTGATCACAAAATCGAGCTGTTTCAATATCTTATCACCAAAAATGCGATAGACTTTATGTTTTCTTTCTTTGAGCCAGGCTTCAGCCGCTAAAACGCTTTTGACCGCGTCGGGCTTTTTCCTGTCGAAAACTATTCCTATTCTCATTATTTCACCTCAACGTGAATATATTTCCACCCGAGAAGTTTTATTTCCCCGGGATCGTCCGATCCAATTTTTTCTAACTTATAGAACTGATAATATTTTATTTTTCTCTTACTATTTAATTGTCAAAGAGCCCTAAATCCAAGCCAATTCGCCGGAATTCAGGTTTTGATCCGTCCCTTTTGGCGGACTAAAATCTGAATACGAATACATTTTTTGAAAAAGATATTAACTGCTTGAATATTTTTTATATTTATCCAAGCAGTTAATTTAAGCTTATTTATTTATATAGATCGCTATGTGTTTATTTCTCTCTGTTTATCAGGCCGCACCTTCATTCGGATCTTCCGAGTATTTCTTCTTTCAACTTCAAGTATCTCTGCGTGAAATGTGCGGACAGCATAGACTCCCGGAAATCGCTTCCGAGCGCACGCTTGCTCAGTGCAGGTATTTGAGAGGCTTTAACCCTCTTGAAATATGTACCGATAAACCTTTTCCATTTTTCTTCCAGGTCCCTGACAAAATCATACGGATCCGGAAAATGCGAGGCTAGCGTTCCAGGTTCGAGCTTCAGCTCCGTTTCGAGACTGCTTTCCTTATATTTCTCCAAGAACCATTCCGGGTTCTTGCGGAAATCAATGAATGCACGAACCATTTCGTCATGATATCCTCTGTGATCGAGGTTCCCGTAAAAGAACGGATCGGTTTGGTTCTTTTTGAGTTCGGCCGACGGTTTAATCTCAAAACAGCTTCTGGGTATGACTTCGCGTCCATATACAACTCGATTCAGATAATCGCCGAGCTGATAAACTTCGCGCTTCACCATATCTCCGAGCAATGTCATAAATCCGGCCCCGTCACCATCTGTCGTATAGTAGCCGAATGTCAATTCAATTTTATTTCCGTTGCAGCTGAAGAGACATCCCAGAAGTTGCGCCCGTGCCGCCAGAACTTCCATTCTCGCTCTTGCCTGTTCGTTCTCATAGGCAAGAGAATCTTCCGGCGTACCCGTAGCCTCTGCGATCTTATCGACTATTCCCTGGATCGGTATTACTTCATAGTGTATCCCGAGGTTCATCGCGATCTCGTAAGCTATGTCTTTTGTCGCCTGACTATTGAACTTTGAGGGCATATTTATGCCTATCACATTCTCAGGCCCCAGTATGTGGGCGAAGAAAGCTGCGACGACCGCAGAATCGATTCCTCCACTGAGGCCGATCACAACCCTTCTCATTGCAGGAGGCAACACCGCGAAATATTCCCTGACTGCGCACTCCAATGCCGAAAACAATTCCTTTTGATCATTCTGATCGCGAGGCGGCAAGACCGGCATGTCATCCTTCAATATGAGATCAAAAGCCCCATCGGCATACGGCTCTATTTCCAAAACCCTGTCTCCTTTTTTGTTATAGACAGTTGACGCGCCGTCAAAAATGACGATATTCTTTCCGATGTTCTGAGGGCCGGTATTGTTCGTATATACGAATGGAACCCCGCACTTTGATATCAGATCCTTTACGACCTGATGCCTCTTGCGGTTCTTCTGCCACGTCCAGGGAGAAGCTGAAAGATTGAAAACGATCTCAGCTCCGTTTTGAACCAAGCTTTCGGTCGGATTATAGGGGTAATCTTCGTGCCACATATCTTCGCACAAGATCACTCCGATCGGTATTCTTCCGATCCTGGTTTCAACTTCAAACGGCATAAGATAACCGTCAATACCCAGGAATTGTTCCGCGTGCCGATAGTCGCCTGACAATCGGAATTTTTCCGCATCTTCATCGCGGATATCGGGCACTGAATAGAAATGCCGGCTGTCATCAAAAAATCTGTAATTCGGCAGAAGCGACTTTATGGCCACTCCGACCAATTTTCCATTTTGCGCAACAAAAGCTGCGTTAAATTTTCTGAGCCTGCCGTCTCTTCCCTTTGCGCCTTCCTCGATCGCCACGCTTCCGAAGATGGCTATTACGCCGTTTTTCGTCGCTTGCCAGATCTGCTCGTTGAATGCTTGGACATCCCAGATGAAACAGTCGTCCTCCCACATATCTGCGATGAGATACCCGGGTACGCACATCTCGGGGAACACGATAATATCCATTCCCCTGTTTCCGGCAGAAATTATCTCGCCGATCATGTATTCAGTGTTTAGGTCCGGCCGGCCAGGAACAACTTTCATCTGGCACACCGCGATCCTAAGATCTTCTGTATTTCCCATATAATTCACCTCTCTTTATGAAACAAATTCGTTCATTGATCATTGTCTCCGCTTTTTACTGTTTGCACTTCATAAAGCAACGATAAAGCGCTTTATGGATTCTTCTTCTGTTATAAAGAACAGTTCTATACATTGCTGTAATGTATCTGCGGACTTAACATTAAGCCCGAGTTCTAATCCATCTTGGAAGAACTAAAATCCGAGTTTAAAAAGTTTTTTCAGGCTGGCTGTTTTCAGTCAGCCTGAAGCTTTTGCGATGTTATTTCAAAACGATCCATTCATCGCTTTCACCACGATCAAATTCATATGGAAACTCCACGCTTGTCCAACCGATTTTGGTATATTCCTCTCTTATCAGCTCCTTCGACTCATAGCTTAAGGTCAAATCTCCCACACTGATAGTAAAAGATTTAATACCTTCGGGATTGGCTCCTTTTTTCGCATCGTTCAATGCCTTTTCAATCCTTTCGCGTGCCGTTTTGAGACTCCTTTCTTGATTTTCTTCACATATTATGTACTATTTTGGCTTGTTTAAGCCATTTACAGGCACAATATGGACCTTACATTATACACAAACCATATCAATTGTCAAGTTTACAATTTCCCCTTTTTTACCTTAAGTTAGCGTAAATATTGCACTATCGATCACAATGGAATGTCTAGATCGTCATGCAGCCTTCTGATCTGGGTAGCCGAATTCACTTTATGGCTTTTTCCGTCCGGAGTCTGATAATCAAAGCTTATCCTTTTGACGATCTTTCCCCCGATCCCGTGTTTTTTCAGCGCATCGAGGTATGTTTTTGGGATCTTTTTATCGGCAGAATAGAATTTATTCGCAGTTCCGCACATCATGCCGCTCTTCGCGACAAGATCCATAACCCACGTTTCATCGGATTCGACATCTTCCACATGGACGATTTTGACCGTCTTGCTGCCGATATCGGCCCTTTTAAGGAATTCGCCTAATCTCTTCTTCCTTTCTTCCAGAGTCAAGGGATCGCTTTTTCTCGCCGAACCGATGCAGATCACAATGATATCATTCTCGGCAATAGCTTTTTCGATGAGGAACTTGTGGCCCGAATGGAGAGGCTGGAATCTTCCGACCACCAAACCCAATTTTTGCTTATTCTTTGACATATATTATATATAATTCTAAATTATGACCTCCTGATCCGAAGTGCGCAGCATGCCTATCTCACCTGGAGCATCCTTTCAATGCACACCGCGGCCCTTCGCCTTATGTCCGGATCGACATCCACGACATTCACCATATTTTCCAGAACATAATATATTTTTTCCAGATCGTTTTTTTTCATGTTCGGGCAGACTGCAAGGGCGCTCGCATGAATGAATTCCTTATCGGGATTTTCTTTTTTCATCCTGTGCATGATCTCCCTCTCGGTTCCCACTATGAAGGTCTTTGCGTCTGAATTCTTCACATAGCTGCACATCTTTCCAGTGCTCAAGATCTTATGGGCCGTTTCTTTCACCATTGGCGCGCATTCGCCATGAACGATCACTTTTGCATCTTTATATTTCTCTTTCAGTTCGTTAATCAATTTCGGGGATATCTTCGCATGCGTCGGGCAATATCCGTCCGCCAATATAAACTCTTTGTCCGATGTGAGCGACAGAAAGCTTCCGAGATATTTATCGGGAACAAAAATGATCTTCTTGCGGTCCGCAAGCGATCTTACGATCTTCTCAGCATTGCTCGATGTGCAGCATATGTCGCTTTCAGCTTTCACCGCCGCCGTCGTGTTTATATAGCACACCACCGCAGCATCCGGATGTTTCGCCTTGAGCTCCCTGACCTTTTTTGCGTCTATCATATCCGCCATCGGACATCCCGCTGAAATATCCGGTATCAGGACTTTTTTATCCGGATTCACAATTGCCGCCGTCTCCGCCATGAAATATACTCCGCAAAGAACGATCACTTCCGCATCGGTCTTTGCCGCCATCTGCGCGAGTTCCAAAGAATCACCTACGAAGTCCGCAACGTCCTGGACTTCCGGCAGCTGATAATTGTGCGCCAATATCACGGCATTTCTTTTCTTTTTCAGTGCCGTTATCTTTTCCTGTAAATTATTCATAAATTTATCGTTAGATTATTATACTTTATGCTTTTGATATTTGGTTTTTGGTATTTGGTTTTTTACATAGTGGCACCCTCGGCTAACCTTGTTCTTTCGCGCCGATTCCGCAATGACAAGCGCCGCCTGGACTCCGCTCCGGAGCTCCAGAATGTCTCTCGTCAATTCAACGTCCCGGTAGAATTTCTCGATCCTCTGCTTCAGATATGCAAGGTCGAGCACCGCACGGTCCATTCCTTCCGGCGTCCGCACAATGCCGACATAGTTCCACATGATCGATTTGATCGAGTTCCAATCCTGCCTCACGAGCGCGGCATCCGCTCTTTCCTTTCCGAGATACACCCACTTTTTTATCTTGTTTTCTTTTATCAATTCCGCATTCCGGATCTTTTCACCGATCTTCTTCGCGCACCTCGCACCCCACACCAGCCCCTCAAGAAGGGAAGTGCTGGCCAGCCGGTTCGCGCCATGGACTCCGGTGCATGACACTTCTCCGATCGCATAAAGATTTTCCAATGAACTTTGTCCGTTTATATCAACTTTGATCCCTCCGCAGAAATAATGCGCGGTCGGAGCGACCGGTATCATTTTTTTTGTGATGTCCAGATCAAGATCGAGGCAAGTCCTGTATATGAGAGGGAATCTTTCAATGATATGCCGGGGCTCCATGTGCGATGCGAGGTCCAGATATACGAAATCGCGCTTGCCCGCCGCCATCTCTTCATATATTCCTCTTGCGACTATGTCGCGTGGAGCAAGGCTCCCGCGCCTGTCGTATTTTTCCATGAACGATTCTCCTTTATGGTTTTTCAGCCTTCCGCCCTCGCCGCGCACGGATTCGGAAATGAGAAAATTGTCGAGATCGCGGTGGAACAGGGAGGTCGGATGGAACTGCACGTATTCAGCATTTATTATTTCCACACCGGCTCTCGAAGCTGCAGCCAGCCCGTCTCCCGTCGCAACGTCCGGATTTGTCGTTCTCTGATAGACCTGTCCGACACCTCCCGTCGCAAGGATGACTTTCTTCGAAAGGACCGCGATAACCTCTTTTCTTTTATTATCAAGGAAATATCCTCCGACGCATTTTTTGTCCTCATATATAGAACCGGCATCCGTGCTGTGATGGGGGATAGTGATAAGATCGATCAGAGTGTGGTCCAAAAGAATTTTGATATTCTTTCTGTTCTTCAGCTGCAAGGTCAACTTATCCTCGATCTCCCTTCCCGTGTGATCGTTCTTGTATAATATCCTGTTTACACTGTGAGCCGCCTCTTTTGTGTAGTCATATTTCCCATCCTTTATCGTGAACTCTACGCCGACCTCTCCGGCCAGAAATTCCCTCACGAGACGCGGACCATCGTTCGCAAGCGTTTCAACGGCCGCCCTGTTACACAGTCCGTCCCCGGCGATCAAAATGTCACGAACGAGCTTTTCTTTCGTATCGCGCACGCCCTTTTCTATTATTCCACCCTGCGCCAAGGAAGTGGATGATTTTTTCACATCCGTATCTTTTGTCACAAGCAATATCCGGATAGTCTTATCGCGGGATAGCTTCAGCGCAGCGGTGCATCCCGCGATCCCCGCGCCTATGACCAAAACATCGTATTTAAATATTTCTTTCTTATTCATATGGTTATATATTAATTTAACTAAACTCCTTTGAATTACGAAATGTAAACATATCTGTCATTCTGGAGCCAGCAGGCGATAGAATCCCGGATTTTAACTCATCGATTTTGACTACGGGATCCTATCGCTTTGCTCAGGATGACATTTCATAATTCAAAGTGAGTTTCAAATTTTCAATTATCAATTTACAATTTTCAATCAATAATCAATTTCTGAATTTTCAATTGAGAAATGAACATTGTAAATCCCGCAACATTTTTCGCCTAAATCTTTATTGTACTTTATACACTAAGTGTCGACAAAAAAATAAACATAAACAATTAAAACATCTCTATAAAAACCGGCTTTTTGCTTCTGAATGAATACATCTTTGACGGCCTATGGGGCATTCCGATCTTCACTCCCGCTTCCTTGATGAGCCCGCTCGAAAGCATCTTCTTTCTGAAATTCCTTTTGTCCATTTTATTCGCAAGCGCGATCTCATACATTTTCTGAAGTTCGCTCAGCGTGAATTTATCCGGGAGCAGACTATAGATCACGTTCGTATACTTCATCTTGTTCTTGAGCCTGGACAAGGCATAATCAGCTATCTCATTGTGGTCATAAGCAAGTTTTCCGACTTCCTTCAATGGCGACCACTTTATATCTTCATATTTCCCGGTCGCTTTCAGTTTCACTTTCCCGCTGTCCACAAGAGCGAAATATGCAACGCTTATGATCCTCGCCCTTGGATCGCGATCTGTTCTCCCGAAAGAATATAGCTGTTCAAGATAGACATTCTTGAGTCCGGTCTTTTCAAAGAGCTCCCGCTTTGCCGCTTCATCCAAAGATTCATCCATCCTGACCCTACCTCCCGGCACGCCCCATGATCCCGCAAATGGACCATATTTGATCTTGATGAGAAGAACGTTCAATTCATGCCTGATAACAGTGAAGATCACGGCATCAACTGCCACAAAAGGGGATTCGATGTTCACCGGATTATTCATATATGCATACTTAGTGTCTTATATACACATAGTATCACACCGAAAAATAATGTCAATAGGGTCAAATATCTTGAATAAAAAATAGGGTTAGCCGCAATGGACTAACCTACTTTTAATATATATTTCTTTCTGGCTTTTTCAGCTTGAGCAATTCTGATTTTTTCAAGCTTCAGGGAAGTCGACTGAACATTATCGCTATAATCATTTTGAATGATTGCAAGATATTCTTTTCGAATCTCCTTTAGCTCCCCTCGTACACCAGTCAGGATCCCGACAAATTCCTCCCTGCGAAGAGATGTTGTCGGACTGTCGGAATGTCCAAGATCATGAATAATGTCCATATCTCCGGTCATTAGCAGAGCGAAAAATACATCATCATTCTGGTAGATCTTTTCTCTTATCAGGATCTCAGTGAAAGCCATATGCTCAGGCGAGCGATAATCATACCGCTTTCCGTCGAGAAGCCAGACATACAGCTTTTCGGCGTCTTTTCCTATTCTTTTGGCAGCTATGCCCGAAAGTCCAAGACCAACCAATCTTCTCGCATCCATCGGATCAAATTTCACAGCCTGCATCGGTCCCTCAACGCTGAAGAAGGTCGTTCCAAAAACAATAAACATCTTATGCTTTAAATTGCTTAGAATGTCCTCGATCCAGTTGGGTGAACCAAACCTTATGTTATATTCTGCTTTTTGCATGTAGCCTCCGTGTGCTCAGTAAAATCAATTTCAACGAACAGTTTTTACTGAACCAATGTTATGAATACATGATAATGATCCATCTGATCCTTTACCATAACTGTCCTACCGCACTGGTCACACTTGAATTCTTTTTCTTTCGTTCCTTTCTCTATCTTTTCAAAATGCATCTTTCCGCACGGGCATACATATTCAAACTTGCCAGCCGGTAAAGGACCGCTGAACCTTAAACTCATTTCATTCGACATACTTCCTCCAATATAACGTATTATATTTCCGCAAGATCGCTTATTTAAGCGCATCTTGACTACACATTATATCACTTTTATACTTTTTGTCAAGTCTTTCATTGGCTACAATCTAAATCACATATCGCCAAAACACACGAGGAACATCGCAAAATTCATAAAAAAATACCTCATAGTATTTCTATGGGTATAGGTTTCGGATCTTATAGATCGCCTATTACGCAATAGCCTCAAGGATCAGGTTCACCCTTTTCTCTGGAGTATCGAATCCTTTTTCGGTCAATATAGCATCATAGACTTCCTCTGAGCTTCCCTTATATTTTGCGGGGATCAGGCATTCATCAAGTCCCGAAATAAGTTCGTTCTTCATTGCTTCTCTTTCTTTTGCCCACTGGGCATCGATGATATCGAATATCTCGAAAAGCAATGCGATCTGTATTTTGTTCTTCTCCTTTTTCGGAATACCACCAACCTCTCCAAAGCCCGATGCGATCAAAAACATTCCGGCGATTGAAACCTGCGGATTCTTGTTGTCATAGGCAATTGTCCGCAAATTGCATCTTTGCGCTTCCAATAAATCAGCGTATTTGCCCACATCTCTGAATATGACTGAAGGTATGCCTTTTTCATCCGCTATTTTCTTGAGACGAAGGATCATTATGGCCATGAGGCATTTTCTAATCTCGCCGGGGATCGTCTCGACACGGTCCATTCCACGGCTCACATCCAGTGAAGCGATCAATTTATCGTTCAAAAGGCTCCGATCCTCCCACATATTGAATTTTCCAACCCTGACCCAGAGTTCATCGATCTTTCCGACGCATTCGCGATATAATTCTTCTCCACTTATTCGGCTATTTCTTGCCATTTTATCTTCCTCCTCTTTGATTTACAGTATCGGTCAAATGACGCCTCTCCTCATAATACAGAAGAGCCGCCATTATTCCCGGCACCATGGCATTCTGCATAAAATTAACATCGCAACGTCATATCTTAATCGAAACACCGGATTTTGTCAATTATCCGGATCTTGGCCAAAAAAAAGTCAGCCGAATAGGCTAACCTACTTTCCATAATATGACGGACTTACGATGATCTCAACGCTTTGCCCTGTCTTTTCCTTTATGATCCTCTTCAGCTTCCGGTTCATTGATTCGAAATCTTCATCGGAGTAGCTTTCCTCGTTCAGAAATTCGTTATTTTTTCTGTTTTTCAAGCATTCTATGTTTATAACGACATTCGAAGTGCCATATATTACTTTCGCATTCCAATCGGTTATGATAAATTCATTTCTTTTGTTTCCGTTGAATGCTTCTATTGATTCACTTAACTGGCCTTCAAGCCTCGACAGCGACAATTCTCTCGCGCTGTTCGCCTGTTTGATAGCTTCTTCCGATCTTGTGACGTCCGCCGCTAAATCTCTCATACTCATTTTATTTTCCTCCATTTCTCATTTCATCCCAAGTAAATCATCTTTTCTTTTTCCGATACAATTACGATTTATTCCTTTTCATTCCTGATCATTCTCATCTATATTCCCATGTTTGTCACCTTATTTCACCGGTTTTTAACGAACTGTCCGAAGCTTTTGAGCTCGGGTGGGAAAGAAACGGATTGGCTTCTCTCTCGTCCGGATTCAAATTGCATTCAATCCTTATTTCTCTACTTAGTGTTATGTTTACACATACTATCATACGATCATTTTTCTGTCAATAGTCCATCTTCACAAACAAAAAAAGAGGGACCTTTGTCCGTTATCCAGAACAAGAATTCCCAATGTTGATTATATTCTCAGCTCCGGCGGAAGCTGGTCTTTGTATTTTTCCATGTATGGTTTCATGATCTTCATTATCTTGCGCTCCATCTGACCCTGTATCAGAATTTCAACAACAAGGAATAAGGCCAGAACAAGGTTCATCTTCACAAGAAAATACATGCCGCTGATCATCGCGAAGAGCGATATTATCACCATACACATGCCCGTTATAATGCATGCGATCGACATTGCGCCTTTGGCATACATATACCGCGCAACGGCTTTCTCATCTTTTTCAATTTGCTCTTTAGAATTCATTTTCGTCTGCCTCCCGACGCTTCGTTCATATAAATTCTATATATTTGCCCAGCCCGCCAACCTTCACTTTGACATTGAGGATGTGCTAAACAAACATAGCATTGTATCATATCACACATCTCATGTCAACATACCCCATGGCTTACAAAAGAATATATGCAGCGAACAGACTGCGTAACGGAAATCAAAATAGGCATGAAATTCCCACAAAAGGCTCAGATCTCATCATTTTCATCTATTCCATTTGACATAATCAACCGCAAGTATAAAATTAATACTAGTGAAAAATAAAAAGCTCATTGACATGATGAAGGTGAAAACAATGGAAAATAAAGAACAATATGTCGCGACGTTCCGGCGATGTGATAAATCGAAGATATATCTGAATAAGATGTATCATAGCTTTATGGATAAAATGAACTTTCTGATCCTTGAAATGAAAACTTCGACAGTTACGACATTCCGCAGCGTATATATAAGCGCGCTGGCCAAGGAGATCATGGAAGCTGAAGATTTCGTTTATGTCATCAGCGGAGAACTGAGTTCAAACATCTGGAACAGCAGCCAGATCGTGAAGGCGATCACCAATACAAAAGCAAAACACATAAAGATCCTCTGTGGACCGGAAATAGACCTGAATAGCATCGAAATTCTAAAGCTTGTCTCAAGCGGTAAAATAGACCTATATTTTACCAGGAAAAGATTCAAGAAGCATTTCATGCTTACGGAAAAAACTCTATTTATGGAGAAGGGCCACAGAAGCTTCGATTTCTCTGATGAGATCCTGATGACCCGCAGGAACGCGAGCCTGATCATTTCATTCTATAAAAAGAAATTTGAAGCAAAAATATTATTCAAGAAACATCTGCAGGCAAAAGATATTCTTGAAAAGTTTTCTCCGCGCGTCTTCACACTAGACGCAAAAGACAACAACAAAATACCGGATCAGGATAAAATCGATGAATTCCTGGCAAAAATGAGATTAAACCAAAGATAGAACTGGCAACATGCCGGTTTTTTTTATTGTACAGCCGCCTGCAGTTTCACAAAATAGCTGCTCTTGGGCGCTCTCTTGATTATGACATGATCTCCCGGCCTGAACCTATAGTTCCTCTGGCCGTCCGCGACAAGATAGGGTAAATTTTGTTTTTTGTCATTCAGAAGCGTAACTCTGAATGCCGCTCCCGACGATGTCACAAAAGATTTTGCGTTCGGAAGCAGAATATCCGATTCAAACAGGGCATTGTTCGCCACCACGCTGAATCCGTCAACAATAAGCACCGGCCCGCCCGCGTTCATATTATATGCCGTCGAACCCGTTTTCGTTGAAAAGATCGCTCCGTCGCCCGTCACGCTTGCCCTGAAAGACTTGTCTTTGCCGATCGTTTCGATGAGAATCGACACTGTTCTGTTTATACCTCCGATATAGATCTCATTAAGGCCGCTTATCGCGCCGATATTCTTACCGTCGTGGAAGATCTCCGCCTGGATCCTTGTCCTTTCCTGTATTTTATATCTGCCGGCAATGATCTTCTCGATTTCGGCGAACATATTCTCTTTCCGGATCTCGCAAAGATAGCCCCTGTTCCCGAAGTTGACCCCGACCAGAGGTATCTGATATTCAGCGATCCTGTCAGCGGCGAAAAGGAACGATCCGTCGCCCCCGAAGGCAATGGCAAAGTCCATGCGCTTTTTCAGGATATTTTCTTCAGGATTGACATATACAGTGTGCTCTTTAGACCTCAGCCAGTCAAAAACCTGGCTGACCGGCTTTACCACTTCTCTTTTCTTTTTTTTGTTATAAATTATCGCGATTTTCATAATAATTGATCAATTTATTAAGCTTGAATATATATTACTAGATAATTATGCTCTTGTCATATATTGCATATAGAATACGAACGGACTTGCAGACGATTTTTCGCACAGATCTTGATCCGACTTCTGGTCATATTTATTGCATGTATTTCGCATATATTTATTTCACATTAAATATGCTATAATATATCCATAAATGTAATTTATTCATATGAATCTAATCGAATTATCCCAAAAAGAAGAACGGTTAACTTCCGGCCACAGGCTTTGTGCGGGGTGCGCCGAACCGATCAATATGAAACTTGTTCTGGCATCCATCAAATATCCGGTCGTCGTGATCAACGCCACAAGCTGCCTTGAAGTTGCAACGACCATCTATCCTTATACCGCGTGGAACATCCCATGGATACACAATGCTTTTGAGAATGCATCGGCAACCGCAAGCGGAGTTATCGAAGCATATCATGCGATCCTGAAGAAAAAACCCGAAGACCGGCCGGATTGGGCGAAAGATATTCCGGCGGATATAAAATTCGTCGTGGTCGGAGGAGACGGAGGAACATATGACATCGGGCTTCAAAGTCTTTCCGGAGCGCTCGAGCGTGGCCACCAATTCCTTTATGTCTGCTATGACAACGAAGCATATATGAATACCGGGAACCAGAGATCGGGAGCGACGCCGAGAGGGTCCAGTACGACCACGTCTCCCGTTGGAAAGGCCCAGCAGGGAAAAAAGGAATTCAAGAAAGACCTGACTGCCATCATTGAGGGACATCACATAAATTATGTCGCCCAAGCCTCGATCTCGCATTTTGCAGACCTCACAAGAAAAGTGCAACGCGCAGTCGAAGTTGAAGGTCCGTCGTTCATCAATGTCATCAGTCCGTGCCAAAGAAGCTGGGGTCATGACCCGTCTCTCACCGTTCGGATCTGCGATCTTGCCGTGCAGTCGAACATCTGGCCTCTTTACGAAGTTGATCATGGCAAGTTCATATTGAACATAGACCCGAAAGACCGGAAGCCCGTTATCGAGTGGCTGAAATCTCAGAAAAGATTCAAGCACCTTCTCTCTCAAGCGAATGAAAAACTTGTTGGCGAGATCCAGGAGCATGTCGACAAGGAGTTTGCTCGCATCAAGAAAAGAGCGGAGGATTGCAAGGAGATCACACCTGCTGCGCAACCTCAGAATGGATAGAAGTCCTAAAGACATTCGGATAAGCATAAACAAGCAGAAAGCATAAAATACAAATTACGAAAGACAGACAAAACGCAAAAGCACAGCTTTCAAACAGTTTGTGTTTTGAAAATTGCTATTTGTTTGTGATTTGTCTCTTGTAATTTGTGATTTAACTTTCATATATTCAAAATGAAAAACACTGAACAGATCACAAAATGGATAACTTGGATAATAATCCTTATTATCTTCCTTAAGCCGTCATTTCTCATAGACCTGATCATATTTCTTCTTTTCCTCCTTCCGATCGTCCTTATCATATATGCTTCATACAAAAGAAATAATCTCAATTTGAAGTTTTCCGGATTCAAAGACGGAAAGCAATATTTCACGCCAAACGACCCTTTGAATATATTTAAAAATATTAACTGCAAAACAATGCCGAATATAAACAAAAATAGCGGGGTTATGATCTTACTCGTACTCCTTGCGATAATCATCATTCCAAAAATGATCGTGATAATCCCGGCTGGAGAAACGGGCGTTTATCATCTCTTCGGAAAAGTAAGCGAGAATGAACTTTCATCCGGCCTCCACTTCGTGAATCCTCTCGCCAACGTGACAAAAATGACCGTCCGGACCGAACAATACACAATGAGCATCGCTCGCGAAGAAGGACAGAACACGGGCGACGACTCTATCGACGCTCTCACGAATGAAGGGCTCACCGTTAAACTGGATATTACGGTTTTCTATCACCTGCTGGAAAGTCGGGCCTCAGATGTTTTCAAGGACCTTGGCGCAGATTATGAAGAAAAAATAATCCGCCCCGAAATCAGAAGCGCCATCCGCGAGGTCGTCGCGAACTATGATTCCAAATCGATATATTCCGACAAAAGAGATGAAATGATAACCTCCATCAAAGATAAGCTTGCAAGCAACATAGACCCGAGGGGCATCATAGTCGAGCAGATACTTCTCCGAAATGTGATCCTCCCCGTCAAACTCGACCAGAGCATCCAGGAAAAGCTCCAAGCCGAACAGGAAAGCCAGAGATATAACTTCGTACTGGACAAGGAAAAGAAAGAAGCGGACAGAAAGAGGATTGAGGCAGAAGGCATAAGAGATGCGCAAAAAACCATCAGCGAGAGCCTTACTCCCGAATATATAAATTATCTCTACATCAAAGAATTGAAAGACAGGCAGGGAACGATCTATGTCCCGACAAACCCAGACAATGGCCTGCCGCTTTTCAAGGGTGTGCAATAGACCGGTCTTCCCGCATAATAAGGAGCTTAGCTCCTTTTGATTTGACAACTTTCCATAAACATATAAATTAAAGACAGGAGGATGATATTTTGAAAGACAAGGAAAAAAAACAAAAGAACTTCCCGACATTCATTGAAATCGACCTCACGGACGCTCCGGATTTTTCCGATGGCGACTGTTCTCATTACAGAATAAAAAACGAGAGTCAGTTTCCACCGAACGAAACCTTTTTCTGCTTTTCATCCCAGCTTGGGAGAGATTGCTGTTCGCACTGCATGCTGGAATGCAATCGGAATTTCGGCATGTGATAAACCTGCGAGTTATGAAATTCATAGCCCGCTTTTTTATTGGAGCATTGTATCCTAAAACTTAGATTTAGGACGTTCTACCGGAATAAAAAAAGGAGATAGTTGTTCTATCATCCATTTATTATTTTTTCGCCTCCTGCGCTCTTTTTGATCCTTTCCGGAACGAATTTCGTTCCATAATAGATCATACCTTTCTCGCTCTCTTCTCCAAGCTTCCTGAAGACCATCCTCACTTTCATCCCTATATGAACTTTTTCGGAAGGACATATCACTTGCGAGGTCATCATCGGCCCTTCGTCCAGCCTTATCAGTGCCAATACGTATGGCGTAAGTTTTTCGAAGTCTTTTGCTCCGGTATGCACTATGGTGTAGCTGAAGACCTCTCCGCTTCCGCTGAATCTGAACGGAACGATCTTGCTCTCCCTTCTGCATTCGGGGCAAAGGCTCCTCGGCGGATAGTAAAAGCTCTTACATCTCGTGCACTGCGTGCCGATGAGATTATAGATGTTCTTCAGCCTGCGCCAAAACCTTGGGACGGACATTATTTATCCCTCCCGAAGATATGGACGGCGACAGTCGCGCCCGAGCCTCCGACATTCTGCGTCAGCGCATATTTGGGATCATCGAGCTGCCTTTTTCCCGCTTCGCCCCGGAACTGAAGAACCGCCTCAATGGCCTGCGCAATGCCGGTCGCTCCGACAGGATGGCCCTTGGCTTTCAGTCCGCCCGACGTATTGATCGGAATTTTTCCTCCGATCGCAGTACATCCCTCTTCCGTGAATTTTCCTCCTATGCCTTTCGGAGTGAATCCGAGATCCTCGATCGCGCATATTTCCGCAATCGTGAAACAATCATGCACTTCTGCGAAACTTATATCCTTGGGACCGAGGCCGGCCATCTTATATGCTCCCTTCGCGGCAGCAACCGTTGCGTCGATCGTCGTTACGCTCGGCCTGTCATGAAGAGCAAGCGAACCGCTTGCCTGAGACAAAGCTTTCACATAGACCGGAGTATCCGTATATTTTTTCGCCTGATCCGCAGGAACAACGACAACCGCCGCGGCCCCGTCAGTGATCGGAGAACAATCCAGGATATGCAGAGGGTCTGCAACCATGACGGATTTGAGAACCATATCCACAGTTATCTCGCTCCTGAACTGGGCCTTGGGATTCATCGTCGCATTGTGATGGTTCTTGACCGCCACAGACGCCAATTGTTCCCGCGTTGTTCCGAACTCGAACATATGCCTTTGCGCTATCAAAGCGTAAAGACCCGGAAAAGTGGCACCCATTATGCCTTCGCCTTCCCTGTCCGCCGCCGCCGCAAGGACATCTGTCGTCTCATCTACGCTTACATCGGTCATTTTCTCCACGCCGCCCGCTATCACGATATCGTGGCATCCGGAACCGACCGCAATGATCGCCTGCCGGAGAGCCAGACCTCCCGATGCGCACGCCGCTTCGACATGCGTTGAGGGAATGTGGCGGTTCGCAAGACCTGAATAATCGGCAACCAGAGCTCCAATGTGCTCCTGGCCGATAAACCTTCCTCCGCTCATGTTTCCTATGTACATTGCTTCAATTTCTTTCGCTTGAATACCGGCATCGAAAACAGCATCGGCTCCGGCTTTGACGAACAGGTCCCTGAAGGACTTGTCCCACAATTCGCCGAATTCCGTGCATCCGACGCCTACAATAGCAACTTTTCTCATGATCGATCACCTTACAGTTTTATCTTGTTCTTATGTCTTGCATATGTGGCATAATCCACATATATAGGATCAGCAAGCAGCTCTTCCACGCTTGGCGCGCCACAACGGATCTCATCGATCCCGTCTTTTACGGTTATGCTGAACGCATCAGACCCGGCTCCCGAACCGAAAGCCGTCATAAAGATCCGATCACCCGGCTTTGCAATATCAAGCGTTGCGGCAAGTCCCATCATGCACGAACCCGAATAAGTGTTTCCTAGACGCGGAACCACAAGCCCCGGTTTGATCTGCAAGGGAGTGAATCCGAGGGTTTTCGCAACTTTGGTGGGAAACTTCCCGTTGGGCTGATGGAAAATCGCATAGTCATAATCCTCCGGCTTCGTTCCAAGCTTTTGCATCAGACCGTTGGCCGCAGATGTGATATGCTTGAAATATCCCGGTTCTCCGGTAAACCTTCCTCCATGCTCCGGATAGGGCATTCCTTCACGCCTCCAGAAATCCGGAGTGTCTGTCGTATAGGAGTAAGTATCTTCGATCTCGGCCGCAAGGTCCTTGCTTCCGATCACATAAGCGACTCCGCCCGCGGCCGCCGTGTATTCCAGCGCGTCTCCGGGCGCACCCTGAGATACGTCCGAACCGATCGCAACTCCGAGCTTGATCATTCCCGATCTCACCAGGCCCATGCACGCTTGAATCGCGGCGGTTCCGGCCTTACAGGCAAATTCAAAATCTGCGACCGTAAGATTTTCGGGACCTGCGCCAATCGCTTCGCCTACGATCGTTCCCGAAGGCTTCACCGCATAGGGATGGCTTTCGGATCCGACGTATATGGCCCCGATATCCTTGGGATCGATCTTCGCACGTGATATGGCACTTCGGGCAGCCTCGACGGAAATGGTTATCGTATCTTCGTCCATATCCGGAACGGATTTTTCAAAAACCATCAGTCCATCGATTATGCTTTTTGCGTTTGCGCCCCATACTTTGGCGATCTCTTCAGTTTTTATCCTATATTGCGGTATATATGCTCCATAGGAGACTATTCCAATGTTCATTGTTTCACCTTCTGTATTTGTCTTGTTTTTAACGAGCTTTCAAGCCATCATCATGATCATGGCTATTTTTTCTCGAACCCTACCATTATATATAAGGTTCAAGAACTATGTCAAAGTTTACATCCTCCGGCAATCAGACAGCACTAAGGATGTAATGTGTAAAGTCATCAACTTCCACGAAAAGCCGATATATTCACCATACAGCAATGGGGACGAAACTTGCCCGAAACATGATCCTTTTCAATACACGCTATTGACATTATCATGAAAGAATGTAAGATATTGTGTGATCCAAATCGGATCCGATATAACAGAAAGACGAGGAGGTAATCGCATGAACGATGCTTATATGGCCATATTCGTATTCATACTTATGCTGACTTCTGCCATTGGCATAGGATATGGCATAACGACACTGCTAGAGAGCGGCCTTCATATAAAAGATCGAATCACAACAAAAATTCCAGAATGGAAAACCAACAACGCAGAAGAGAAGTAATATACTTTTCTTTTTTTATATGACAATATGCCGCCCATCTCCCGTTCATCCCCGATCGGCCGATTCCGATCTGAAGCATAAATAAAAAAGTTGAATTATCTTAATTCAACTCAATGCTTGAGCCTTGAAATCTGGCTCAGCGTATATTCAATTTCATATTGTTCGTTTCCGCTCTGGAGCGCCATGTCCAAGGCAAGTCCCAAATAATACAAGCTTCTCAGCAATATTCCCGTTTCTATGAGTATTCTGGAACTTTCGCCTTTTGGATCCGTGCTTTTGGATCTGATGGCATACTCGAAAGCTTTTTCGATATCACCGGCGCTTTTTGACGTTATAGCAATGTTGATATAGCATCTGGCCTTGATATAATTTGCAAGAAAAACGCCGTCATCTATGCTTTCGACAAGCTCCCTCGCCGATTCGATCTTGTTTTCACCAAGGAGCAGTATAACTGCAATTATGGCATTCTCTTTATTGCCTGACTTTATTGAGCACCGGAACGCGAAAGGAATGTCTTTGGTGTCATTGACGACATATCCCGGAACTTCTTTTTTCGCATAGGCTTTTTCTATTATAATACTCGAAACTCTCCCGAAAAGACGTCCTTTTTCATCGGATCTTTCGATCTCGCGAAGCGCCCATTCAAGCTTTCCCGCTTCTGCCAGCGCTTCTACGAAATACTCTTTTGCCTTGCGAACCTGATGTTCTCTTCTCCTGTCGTTCTCGTTGAGAATCGGAATTTCACGGTTAAGATCCTCGATCTTTTCCGAAACCCTGAGAAAATCTTTTTCGTCTTTGCTGATCGAAGCGATGTTCAACAGAATATCAAAAGATTCCTCTGCGCGAGGTATGCCATACGAAACAGCTCGCGCCTGCTCAAGAAAGTCCGCCTCTGCAAATTTTCTGCACGCCAGCCTTCTTGTTTCGATCCTGCAGGAACCGTTCAGCACTTCATAGATCAGGTCAAAATCGCTGATCCTCTTGCTTGATGCTCCGACTAGCGCCATGAACCTGGCCTTGTTCTCAAAATTACCTTCTTTTTCCAAAACTTTCTTCCTTATCATGTCCAAAGACCTTTCAAAGAACTTTAAGTCTTCCTTTTTTTGTAGATCCTGTTCATCGTTCAAGTATATTCCTCCGGTTTGCCTTGAGCTGCGAAAAAATCAATGATCTGCGAGCCACAAGACAACGCACTTTATCATGGCTTCAAAAGATAGTCAATATAAAAAAAGAAGAGATCAGCTTGTTAGCTTCAGATCTCCCTTAAAACGGATTGTCGCTTCATTTGTCAGCAACAGCGCCATCAACACGATCACCAGCAGTACAGCCCGTGGAGTGAAAATGCCAAAAATCAGCACGATCAGACCATATATGGCAGCAGCCGCTAATAACGGAATAGCGAGTCGCCGTTCAATCTTATTTTGAGAACTGGAGTGTCTATGCATACCAATCAGCATGCATATTATCAGATATAACATCGATATTGATACATCAAAATATGGATACAATACAAATGTTACTGCCAGCACAACGCAAAGCATGAACGCAAAAATATTGACCAGTTCATTTCCGCTAAATTTAATGTTCTTTCCTTTTTTTACCATTTTCAAACCTCCAACTTTTGTCTTTCATTCATTTCTACAAACTCGATTGAGTAAGTTTCCATGAACATATTATAGCATAGTTAAAATGTTTTGTCAATATCTCATATTGACACATCAAGCATACGTGCTACATTATAATGTCCATAAGAAATGCAAAACTACGTATTTTATGCATTCCATAAATGGGCGATTCCGCTTATCGAGATAAGCGAAATGTACTTTAAAAAGATCTACAAAAGGTGATAAAAAGTGACAGCAAATGGAACAAGAAAAATAATCAAAGCGGCCACGGCCCTCTATGATAAGGGAAAGTGGCATGATGCGGTGGACCTTTTGAAACCGCTTCTGAAAACAAAGATTAGTATAAAGGATAGAAGAGAGATCCTGATGCATCTTGGATGGAACTTCTGGAAAATGTCTGATAAAGCCATGGCACTCACAATGTGGGAAGCCGCATTGGCTGCCGGGGCTGATGACATAACCAGAGCCGGCGCTCATGCAGGGCTCGGGATATATTTTGCCGAGCTGGGCAAAAAACGGGAATCTTTGCATCACGCAAGACTATCAGAAGAATTGACTCCCGAAAGCGCCGGAATGAGCCACATAATGAACCTGAATGCCTGCGCCATCAGCCTGGCAAAACTGAGCGAATTGGAAAGAGCCGAAAAACTTCTCCGGAGGATCGCGAAGCTGAACGAAATTCTTGAAACCTCAAGCGATCCTGAATTAGCGGCAAGAGCATCGCATCAAAGAGGCAAGAACGGCTACAATCTTGCTACCCTGGTCTATATTCCCATGGGAAGACTGATTGAAGCAAAGAATGAACTTTACGACGAAGTTATTCCAAGATACACCAGAGCGCAAGCCGCGGGCGACCTTGCGGCCGCATATCACAGACTTTCTGAGATAAATGAAAAAATGTCCGGGTCCGAAAATTCCGAAAGCCCTCTTGAACAGCTCGAACTTGCCCTTGCCTGGGAAAAAGTTTCGCTTAATTTCTGGAAAGAAGGCCCGAACGACCCCGGACGGATCAAAACAGCTGAGGAAAACGTGAAAAAGCTAACCGAAAAGATTTCGGAATTCAAAAAGAGGAGCTGAGAAAATGGCGGATGAGATCAAAACAAATCAGGAAGGACTTATCGCCGCGCTGGAAAATATGGGTTTTGAAATAAAAAACAAGAACACCATAACACTTGAAGTCACTGTAACGAAGGGAGCCTGTGTAATTACGGGCCAGAAGATCCGCACAGAAAAAGGGGAATGGACTCCCGAAAATATGGGCTATAAGCTCAGATCAAGAAGATGGGATATCCTTTTCTCTCCCATAGCCGGTAAAGATCCAAACGGAAAAAAGACGGATCTGGAACTGTTGCCCGATGAATTGAAAGCTAAACTCTATGGATATGCCCTGTGCATGGAACTCATGGAGAACATCAAGCTTTATAATATCCGGATCGAGCTATTGAAGCAAACCGTCGAAATCCTGAAGGAAAAAGCCGACGAGGAAGCAGTGAAGGGCGATGTCTCAGGCGAACTGTACGCCCGAATAAGAGACTTTGAAAAAAAAGTATTTTCGTCCGAATTTAGCCGGGATAATGACCGGAAACTGCTGGAAAAAAACATTCCGCTGCTGAATGGGAACACTCAAATATCCGGAATGATGGCACACCCGTTCAAATCCCCGCTTATGGGAAACAAGGAGAAACTTCTGCTGACCATCCTGGAAGGAAAGGAAATATCCCATAAAGACCTGCTCTGATCTGGCAAAATTCGCCGGATCTTTTTTATACAGACTATTGCCGATTAATTCACATAAACAGATCCGCTTTCGGCATTTCGAAATAATTGATATAATAAAACTGATGTTAAATCACTCTATTTTAATATGCAAAAGCGCTGGCTGATAAATGACAGGCCTCCCGAAAGTTTTGCAAAAGAATTTCCGGAACTTTCCGGGATCGTCCTGCAGCTCCTTTGGGACAGAAAGATCTGCAATCAAAACCTCATAGATGAATTTTTCAATCCTGATTATGCGGCGGATATTCACGACCCGAAACTTCTGAAGGACATGGATCGGGCGGTCGCAAGAATATTCGAAGCGCTGGAGAGCGAACAAATCATAACGGTCTATGGCGACTATGACGTGGACGGGGTGACTTCTTCCGTCATCATGGTCAGCACACTCGTCGAGCTGAAATCGGCCCTGAAGAAAATCGACAAAAAAGAAGCGGAAAAATTCATCGGCATATATATTCCGGACAGGGAGCTCGAAGGATACGGCCTCAACGAAAAAGCGATCAATGAGATAAAGAAAAGAAAAACGGACCTGATCGTCACTGTCGATTGCGGAGTTTCGAGTTTCGACAACGTGAACCTTGTGAATGAACTGGAAATGGACATAATCATAACCGACCATCATCATGTCCCCGAAAAGATCCCCAAGGCCTATGCGATAATCAATCCCAAACAAAAAGACTGCAAATATCCTTTCAAAGAACTTGCCGGAGCCGGTGTCGCGTTCAAGCTTGCACAGGGCCTCATCAAAGAGTTCGAAGCGAGAAAGACCGGACGGGAACTGCAGAAAGGTTTCGAAAAATGGCTTCTTGATCTCGTGGCACTCGGAACGGTTGCGGACTGCGTTGAACTTGTCGGCGAAAACAGAACGCTCACATCCTATGGACTTCTCGTCATCAACAAAACCCGGCGCACAGGATTGAAACAGCTCATCAGCTCCGCAGGCGCTATCGTCCGGGAAAACGGAAATGTCATCCAGAAAAAATCCATCGACTCCATTTCGATAAGCTTTATGCTTGCTCCCCGCCTGAATGCCGCAGGAAGAATGGACCACGCAAATACATCCTATGGGCTGCTCATTACAGATGACGAAAAAGAAGCGAAGCAATATTCAGAAAAGCTTGAAAAGAACAACCAATCGAGACAGAGGCTGACCGAAAAAATGATAGAAGAGATCAAAGCGAAGATCGGGAAATACAGATCAATGCCGAAAGTGATCGTGGAAACCGGCAAAGAATGGAAGATCGGGATCGTAGGGCTCGTGGCGGGAAAACTTGTTGATGAATTTTCAAGACCGTTCCTCATTTTATGCAAGGGAGAAAAAGATTGCGCGGGATCCGGACGGAGCATACCGGAATTCAATCTTATCGAATCCATCGAGACATGTAAAGATTTCCTTTTGGGATATGGCGGCCATTCGCAGGCGGCAGGATTGAAAATAAAGAACTCAAACGTGAAAAAACTGAAAGAGAAGCTGAATTCCATCGCCGACAAAATATTAAAAGAAGAGGATCTTGTCCCATCCATAGACATCGACTGCGAAATCATGACTGATGAAATAAATTGGCAGTTGGTGGATGAAGTGGAAAAGTTCAAGCCTTTCGGGCAGGCGAACAAGAAACCGGTCTTTGTCGCAAAAAAACTCGAAGTGCACGAAGTGAGGTCGGTCGGCAGCGGAAACAACCACCTGAAACTCTCCCTCAAGACGATCCTGAAAGACGGAAGCGTGAAATATTTCAGCGCGATCGGATTCAGACTCGGTAAATTCATGGACTCGATGCCCGGCGATCTTCCCGGCATCCGCTGGGGCGACATTGTGGATGTGGCTTTCCAGCTTGAGATCAATCAATGGAACGGCAACCGCGAACTCCAGATGAATATTATCGATATAAAGATAAGCGGAAAATGACACTTGATACACGCCCCCCAGCTCATCTCCGGAAACAATGCTTTACAAATTTTTTTAACAAAATCCCCGATCCTCCTGAATTGTTTTTAATAACGATCCTATCAGTTACCATGGAACGATTTAATTAATTCCCCTCTTGAGAGGGGACGAAGGGGTGTGTTAAAATAAAATATGCGTAAAATAATACCATATGACCCGAAACTTAAACAGATAGCAAAGAATCTGAGAAATAATAGCACCATGTCTGAAGTATTATTGTGGCAGCATTTGAAAAGCAAAAAAATGAAAGGATATGATTTTCACAGGCAAAAACCTCTTGGCAATTATATCGTTGACTTTTTCTGCAGCGATTTGGCGCTTGCAATCGAAATTGACGGCACAAGCCATGATGAAAAGATCAGTGAAGACACAAAGAGACAAAAACAATTAGAAGGTCTAGGAATCAGATTTATTAGATTCAATGACCTTGATGTAAAAAGAAATATTGGAGGGGTATTATTGGAAATTGAGAAATGGATCGAGGGGCATGATTTAAAACACACCCCTAACCCCTCTCAAGAGGGGAATACATTCTGAGTTGCTTACAGCAAGACCCCCGACACATCTCAAGAGGGGAATACATTCTGAGTTGCTTACAGCAAGACCCCCGACACATCTCAAGAGGGGAATACATTCTGAGTTGCTTACAGCAAGACCCCCGACACATCTCAAGAGGGGAATACATTCTGAGTTGCCACAACAAAAATACAAATCGATTAACTGCACATATACGGCTAATTATTATATGCATAAATGAAAAAAAAGAAAATAATCCTTTCGATACTTGTTCTGGTCCTGGCAGGCGCGATCCTCTATTTTGTGATTCTTGCAAATACGAATAGACCCTCCGACACTTCAAATCCCCAAGATATAAAACCGACATTCGTTCCGCCATCCGCAATGCCTCCGCTTTCGGTCGCGACGGACAAAACATCCTATGAATACGGAGAAAACGTGAAAATTTCCGTTCTTGCTCCTGGCTCGAAGAACATCCCGCCTTTTGCCTATTGCGAGATCACCATAAAAAGAACCCAGAGCAGGGACGGCAAGGAGATCGTAACAGCCGGACTCGAAGAGAAATATGTTCTTGATGAAAGTTCAGATGAATGCAAAGAATACAGATCCGGGTTTATTTTCGACATGGACGGTTCAAGGGCAAAGTCCGTCGAATGGAACCAGCTCTCGTGCGAAAACGGAAAAATCCCCGCTCCCGCCATTCCCGATGACTATTCCGTTATAGCGAGCTGCAAAGTTTCGCAAGCCGAAAACTACACAGGACCAAAAGCGTTTTCCGACGCAAGGAACATCAGAATAAGCGAGGATTCGTCATGCAAGAATAAAAAGATCGAAATATCAAAAGCCCAATATGACGATAAAGGTCTTCTTTCGGTCGAGATCAAAAATACCGGAACTGAAAATATAGAAAACGTCCGGATCTATCTCGATAAATGCGAAGACAAAAGGAAGGTCAAGGATGAGAAAGACTCGGGAAAGATCAAAGCCGGGTCCTCCATCACAGAAACATTCCAAACTCAAAAAAATTGCAAATATGCCCTGCTGAACGCCCATATCGATGAGTGCTATGACCATAATCCCGAAAGCTGGACAGCTTCAAACATAGTAATTCCATAAAACACAATTTATGTCGGATAAAAACAAAAACACTTCCTCGTTCGGACCGCTGTCGATTTTTGCAGTGATCATGCTGACGCTTATCGGAACTCTCTTTGGAGCGGTAAGTTTTCTTTCGTCCCGATATTTTTCGGCCATAAACTATCCGGAATATGATGCCAAGGCTGCCGTTGAAAGCACTGAGGCCGGTACTGAACCAAAGAGTCCGGAAATTCCTGCCGAAGCCAAATGGACAACCTATGCGAACGACAACTATGGATTCTCATTCCGGCATCCGGAGGACTGGAGGATAACCAAAGATCTTTTTTCGAAAAGTTTTATCCTTACCGCGACAAACAAAACCTATGCATCCGAAACCTCAGGCGAGATCAGGATCGAAGCGCTGAGCGAAGATGAGGTCAACACCGTCAAATACATGAACTATGATACCGCCGGCGACGGAACGGTCTATGCCTATGAAACGACATTCTCACATATGATCAACCTCGCGGGAAAAGAAAAAAAAGAATTCATCCGGTTTCACTATCTGGAGCTTGGCGCAAATGGCATAAATATCCCGAAAGACGATTGGAAATATTTCGACATATACAAGAAAATAACGGAAAGTTTTGCTTTTGTCAGATGAGATCCTGCAATGCGCAGCAGACTGTTTGAGAATGTCACCCTGAGCCCGTCGACCGAGTGCCACCTAAAACTTCAGCGGTGGCACAAGAGTCCCGCGAAAGAAAGATATAGCCTATTTGACGGGATGCTTCGACAAGCCAAGCATGACAAAATCTAAGTTTTCAACATTCTCGGACTGTCTGAAATTCCAATTATATTTATATTAAAATCGTTATTTACAAATCTTGATTTCTTATTCTTAAGTCTATTTTATGATCTCCAAAATAAACTCCTGCGCGGTCATCGGACTTGACTGCGAGCCAGTCGAGGTTGAACTCGATATAAGCGCAGGGCTTGCCGGCATAACTGTTGTGGGGCTCCCCGACACTGCCGTGCAGGAATCCAAGGAACGCGTCCGTTCCGCGATAAAGAACTCCGGATTCAAATATCCGACGACGCGCATCACCATCAACCTCGCGCCGGCGGACATAAAAAAAGAGGGTCCGGCCTATGACCTACCGATCGCTGTCGGAATGCTGATCGCTTCAAAACAGCTGAACGCCGATCTCACTGACAGTATTTTTGTCGGAGAACTTGCGCTTGACGGAAAGCTCCGCCACACCAACGGCATTCTCCCGATCGCGATCTATGCCAGACAAAAAGGATTCTCGAAACTCTATGTTCCGAAGGTCAATGAATATGAAGCCACGCTTGTGGAAGGGATAGATATCATGCCGGTCGAAAACCTGCTTCAACTGGCAGAGCACCTGATGGGCGAAAAACCGATCGAACCGGCCAAGGTCCATGGAATAAAATTTGAAGAATGCGACAATGATTTCTCGATAGATTTTGCCTATATCAAAGGACAGGAGCATATCAAGCGGGCGATAGAGATCGCTGCAAGCGGGGGACACAACATCCTCATGAGCGGGCCTCCCGGAACCGGAAAGACCCTTCTTGCCAGAGCGATCCCGACGATCCTCCCGCAAATGAGCAAAGAAGAAGCTTTGGAGGTCACAAAAATATACAGCATCGCGGGACTTCTTCCGAGCAACAAGCCCCTGATCGTATCAAGACCGTTCCGCTCCCCGCACCACAGCGCAAGCGCGATCGCTCTTGTCGGCGGAGGCCAATTTCCCAAGCCTGGCGAGATCAGTCTTGCTCACAGGGGAGTGCTCTTCCTCGACGAACTTCCTGAGTTCCCAAGGTCCACGCTCGAAAACCTGCGCCAGCCTCTTGAAGACGGCGTTGTCACGATCAGCCGCGCGCAAGGAACACTCACATTCCCGGCAAAGTTCTCGCTCGTTGCCAGCATGAACCCATGTCCTTGCGGATACTATAACGACCCTGAGCGGGATTGCGTCTGCTCGCCTTCTCAGATCATAAAATACCAGAAAAAGATCTCCGGACCACTCCTGGACAGGATCGATCTGAACATCGAAGTTCCCAGAATAAAGTTCGAAAAGCTTGCGAGCGAAACCCTTTCCGAATCATCAAAGTCCATCAGAGAGAGGGTTGAAAGCGCGAGAAAGATCCAGCGGGAGAGGTTCAAGGGAAGAAAGACGGTCTGCAACTCGGAAATGAACTCAGTAGCCGTAAAAGAATTCTGCGACGTCAGTCCGGAAACGATCGAGCTCCTGAAAACTGCGGTCAACAAATTCCAGCTGAGCGCCAGATCGTATTTCAAGATCCTGAAGCTTGCCCGCACCATCGCCGACCTTGAAGGAAAGAGCGCCATCGAAATGCCACATGTCGCCGAAGCCCTGCAATACAGGCAAAAGAGCAGCGTGGGATAAGGCGATCACAAAATAAATACAGGCGTTACAAAATTCGGTATCTTGAATTTTCAATTTTCAATAGCCAATTATCAATTAATTTTCAATTATTCAATTTTTATTCCAAATCTTTATATTTAAAATTGATTGAAAAAATCATTAATTCATTTATTCAAAATTTGATATTTTAATCCGTCATTTTTCATTTTTATTTTTAAATTTTTAATTTATTACTATGTCCAATGAAGAACAGATCCTGGAAATGCTTAAGCATAACCAGGCAGTGATGGAACAAGTCTATATTTCCGTCGAAAAAACCCGGAAATATTTCCTTTATTCCCTCATAATCACCATCCTGATGTTCGTCCTGCCTCTTTTGGGGCTCATCATCGTCATACCGATGTTTCTGAACTCCTATGTCGGCGCGCTGAACGGAATATAATCATCATATCGCAGGACCTGCTTCTTAAGCAGGCCTATTATGAATCAGAACGAAAAAAATCAGCGATAGGGCAATACAACAAAGGGAGAATTGCATCAGAAACATTTATTATTATCTGAAAATCTGCTATCATTGCCGTATAGCCCGCGGAAATATATTTCCATACCGTTTGTATTACTGTCTATGCAAAACGTTTTTTGCATGATATAATTCAACAACTAATTTTTATCATCTGACATATACATGAAAAACAGTAAAACACCGAAGAATCCTTTCAACGAAAGCAGCAGTTTCACAAAAAATCTTCTCACCATAATCCTGATCTTTATTATGTTCACCAGCATCTTCGCGCTGACTGACATTTCCGAGAAAAAACCCAGGGAAGTTTCCGTTCCCGAACTGGCTTCACAGATAAATGATGACAAAGTCAAGAGCATTGTCATAAAAGAGAATAATCTTGAGATCGTTCTGACCGACAACTCCAAAGAAACAGCGTTGAAGGACGCCAATTCGTCACTCGAAGAACAGCTTTCTTTCTATGGAGTAACAAAAGAGAAAGCGCAAAAAGCGGGCATATCCACAAAGGGCGAGTCAGGAACCGAATTTTGGGCGAAAGCTCTGATCCCATCGCTTCTTCCCATAATCATTATCGGAGCGCTGCTTTGGTTTATGCTGGGACAAGCGCAAAAATCCAATGTGCAGGCGATGTCGTTCGGAAGATCGACCGCCCGGTTCCAGAAGCCCGGAGAAAAGAAGAAAAGAACCACATTCAAAGACGTAGCTGGCGTGAAAGAGGCGAAAGAAGAGCTTCTTGAGATCGTAGAATTCCTCAAAAATCCGAAAAAATTCCTTGACCTCGGCGCGAGGATCCCGAGGGGCGTGCTCCTTCTCGGAGCTCCCGGAACAGGAAAGACGCTGCTGGCAAAAGCGGTCGCAGGAGAAGCGGAAGTGCCTTTTTTCAATATTTCAGGCTCTGAATTCGTTGAAATGTTCGTCGGAGTCGGCGCTTCAAGAGTGCGCGACCTTTTCAAGACCGCAAAGAAAAATGCTCCGAGCATCCTTTTTATAGATGAAATAGACGCAGTTGGCCGCCACCGCGGAGCGGGGCTCGGCGGGGGACACGATGAAAGAGAACAGACTCTGAACCAGATCCTAGTCGAAATGGACGGTTTCGACACCGGCACAAACGTGATCGTCATGGCCGCAACCAACAGGCCGGACGTCCTCGACCCGGCACTCCTCAGGCCCGGAAGATTCGACAGGCGCGTCGTCCTTGATCTTCCCGACATCAAAGACAGGATAGAAATACTCAAGGTCCACTCTGTCGGAAAACCTCTTTCAAAAGACGTTGATCTCCAGAAAATAGCACAGAGAACACCCGGCTTTTCGGGAGCGGAACTTTTCAATCTCCTGAATGAAGCCGCCATCCTGGCCGCAAGAAGGAACAAAAAAGTGATCGAAAACACGGAAGTCCTGGAATCGATCGAAAAGGTCATTCTTGGCCCGGAAAGAAAAAGCAATATCCTTCTCGACAGGGAAAAGAAGATCGCAGCCTATCACGAAGCGGGACATGCCCTGATCGGGCACATACTGCCGAACACCGATCCGATCCACAAGATCTCCATAATCTCAAGAGGAAGAGCCGCGGGATATACATTGAACCTTCCGACGGAAGACAAGCATCTTCACGCCAAATCCGAATTTGTCGATAATCTTGCAATGCTTCTCGGAGGATTCGCAGCTGAAAAAATAACATTCAAGGATATCACGACCGGCGCTTCGAACGACCTGATGAAAGCAAGCACTCTTGCGCGCGAGCTCGTGACAAAATATGGCATGAGCGACAAACTCGGCCCCATCGCATTCGGACAGCAAAGCGACATGGTTTTCCTCGGCCGTGAGATACACGATCAGAGGAACTACAGCGAGGAGAAAGCTGCCGAGATCGACCATGAAGTTGCACTTTTCATCGAAAACGCTCTGAAAACGGCAAAAAAGGTTCTCGAGGAGAACAAAGTAAAATTGGACAAGATCGCCAACCGATTGATCGAAGTTGAAACCATCGAAAAAGAAGAATTCGAAGAAATGATGAAATAGAATAAACATTGTTCTATTATTCCATTGCCAGATCACCTTCATCGCTGCGCTAAAGCTATTTCCAATATATAATTTCTCCGCCAGGAGTGGACTGGTTTTGGGTTGAAAATAATTTTTGAGAATAAGTTTTAGTGTTCAAATGTTTTAATTATTCAACATTAACAATGAAACAAACATTTCCCGCAAAAAGAAATTCGATTCTTTTCATGTTATCTCTGGCGATCTCTATCTTTTTTCAAACCCAGCTTGCCGAGGCCGCAGCGACCTGCGGAACCGCACTTGGAATATATTGCAATCCCACAACAACCCCGAGCCTGAGAGACGCCATATTGATCATCATCAAATATCTGTTCTCCATAATAGGCATTGTCTGCCTCATATTTATTGTCATTGCGGGGATGAAATATACGACCTCCGCCGGAAACGAACAGAAAGCCACTTCCGCCAAAGAAGCGTTTTCTTCCGCAGCGCTTGGACTGGTCATCGCCCTTCTTGCATACGGCATTCTGGATATCATACAGGGAATATTGAATTCATAGCCAGGAGAGTTGTCTGCCTGACACCTGTCTGCTTTCCTGAGAAATGTTGAAAACATATCGCTTGCATCGGTTGACATTTGATGCCACTTGGATTATAAATTAATCAGGAGGAATAATATGGCCAGCGACATCAAAATAAAGAAACTCTTGCTGCAAATGTCAATAATAGTCTTTGTGGGCTTAACGATCCCCACAGTCATGGCAAAGATAAGCGAATATGAATTCAGTGTTTGGATTTTAACGGTTTCTGCTTACACGGTCATAGTTTTCGCAGGATTTAAGATCGAATATGTCATGAACACAATAGCTTCTGTGATAACTCCCAAAAACAGGAAAGGAGTCTCTCACTAGGCTATTTTTTTTATTTATGCGACCAGATACCGGCCTAAACTTGATCAGCCGTAACCGCGCTATATGCTCATGCCGAAGGCCATGCGGAACAGGATCAAACTGTCAATCTCTTTTTATTATTTTCGAAATGTATTATAATAATATTATACGAGACAGAGACAAATATATAACAAAATAGACAAAAATATGAAAATAAAAAATGTTTTATTCGTAGCGATATCCGTAATATTTTCACTTTATTTATTCTCGCAAAATGTTCCGGCATCGCAAGCCGCCACCTGCAGGACTTCTTGCAATGACGTTGCCTGGTGGGATGCTGCCGGCATACTGAACTGCGGAGGAAATTCCGGATGTTTTTATAGCGATGCAAGTCATGCCGACCCGGGACCTTCGGATGACGGCGCCTGCTCGATCGCCGGAACAGGCCTCAGGCTCTGCAACCCTATTACCATTTATAATGCCTCGTGCAATGACGCCAACATGAAATGCAAGGAAAGCAATTGTGGCGGCCTCGTCGGAGCTAATGGCGCAAATTGCGTCGTTACAATGGGAAAATCTCAGCAAGTTCCGATTTTCATATGCCTTGCTTCAAGCACAAAAAACGGGAAATGGGACTTGAGCCAGGGAAAGTGTATAGAATGCTCAGGCAAAAAAGAATCGACAGTTTGCGCTGATGGATCGTCCATAAAGCTCAGCAATGTAACAGGAAACTGCAATGCCAGCGATAATTCATTCGATACCGCATGCGATGCGGGAGTTGCTTCAGTTTGTGACGATAAAATTGAAGGCGCCGCCTGCAATCCTCCAGTCGGGGGAACCTGCGATGCCAACGGACAGTGCGTTGCGCCAATATGCGATAATGACGGCGTAAAAGAGGCTACGGAAGCTTGCGACGGGGGCGATCTCGCCGGTGAAACATGTATCACGCAGGGCTTTCCCGGAGGAGGAGTTCTGGCTTGCACGGGAACCTGTACTTTTGACACCAGCGGATGCAGCGCTTGTCTGCTCGCCCCACTGGATGGCATTTGTCCGCCCGGATGTACAATAGCAACTGATGGCGACTGCGGAGAATGGAATTGCTCTTCAGGTGACACAATTGACTGCAATACATTTGCCTCTGGAGGAACCTGCTCAAGCTTTGATGGAGATCCTTGCGGAGGACCCAATGTCTGGAATTGTTCCGGTAATTGCGACGATCCGACATATGACAACACCTTTGCAAGCTGTACAACCGTCACTGATAGTCCGCAGCTGTCTTGCGGATGCACGTGCGGACCAGCCGCAGTTTGCGGACCTGCCGACGGCAGTTGTCCCGGCGGATGTACTAACCCGCCCGATCCAGATTGCCCAGGCTGCGTTCCTTCCGGTCCGGAAAATTGCGCCACTCCGGGAGATGAAGATTGCGCGAATGGCGCAGATTGCGCTGACCCTTCTTGTCCCAATGGAACAAGTTGTGGAGGATCAAACTTTTGTAACGGCGGATCCTGCGTCGAATGTGTTATTAATAGCGATTGTTCATCCGGCGAAGTCTGCAATGCCGGAACATGCATTCCCTGCACAGAAGACGGTGCTCCGTCTGCCAGCGCAAGCCTATGCTGCGCAGGCCTGAACTGGGTTGGAGGCATCTGCACTTCCGCTTGTGATCCAAAAACCGGCTTCTATTGCAATCCGCTCAGAGGAACAGTTTCAGACGTAGTTCAGGGCGGACAAAAATTGATCGGCTATGTCCTGGGACTGATCGGATCGATCGCACTCCTTTTCATCGTAATTGCAGGAATGATGTATATGACCTCTGCCGGCAACGAGGAAAGGATCGCATCATCAAAAAAGATGCTGACAGGCGCCATCATAGGCGTCGCCATTGCCCTTCTTGCCTATGGATTCCTGCAGGTCATTCTGAAGATTCTCAACATGTAAAGGGTTTATGACGGAGCTCCATTGAATACTGAATAATTCATAGTATAATAATAATGATGAATATATCAAAGAAAAACATATTTGTTTTATGCATTGTTTTAATGCTTTCATTGGCATATTCATTTTTTGATGCCACAAACACCCATGCGGCCTTTGGCCCTCCTCCGACCTGCGCAGGAGGGGACGGATGTGTGGCTATTGCAGTATGCGGAGGACCACCACCATTTGGCCTTGATCCCGATTGCGACCCTTCAACCTGCAGCATCGCCGGCTCCGGAGGGCTTATTCCCTGCGGAAAAAGCTGCGACGATCCCGACACGGCATGGATCGAGACCAAGACATGCAATCTCTGCTCACTGTTCCTGATGGGACAGCTTCTTATTGAATTCATGGTGAAAATGTCCGGCGCGGCGGCAGTCATTGCGATCGCCATCGGAGGTTTCCTATATGTATTTGCCGCAGGAAATTCATCTTCGATCGAAAAAGCCAAGTCGATGATAAAATATACGCTGCTGGGATTCGTCATCGTTTTCATCGCCTGGGCCATTGTTGACAGTATACTCACAACGGCAGGATATATCGATCCTGTGGGCGGAAAGTGGTACTCCATCGAATGCTCTACGTAATATCTAGTATCCGCATATGGACGCAAAAAATCTCAGGAAAATAGCAATTATTGCAATGCTGGTTTTTGTGTTGATCGGTTTCACTTTTTTCAGAAAGGAAAAACCGAAAGACAGCACGCCCCCGGATGTTCCTGTGATCGAAGATCCCGTTGTTGTGAAACCGGATCTCGAAAAGATCGAGAAAGAAAACCTCCAAAAGCAGGCGGAGCAATTTTCGTGGATCTATTATTCCTTTTCCTGGGGAAAATTCTCAAACATAGAATCGCTCTATGGCGAAATGACCGATCCGCTCAGGGAAAAAGAACGGTCAAAAGTTGAATCGCTGAAAAACGGGATCAAAAACCAGCCTGTCCAATATCAGACGCAGAGAAGCGCCGCACTCAGCTCCGAGATCGTTTCATATGACAAAGAAAAGGCGACTGTGGATGTTAAACTTGAAACGTCATATTATGCCGGGGCGCTGGTGCAAAGAGACACGATGGTCTGGGTGGACACTTCCGGAAAAGAATTCAAAGGAAATGAGTTTGACCTTATATATTTCAAAGAACAAAAAACGATCGAACTTGTATTATCGAAAATAGACGGCAAGTGGAAGATCGACCGGGTCAGCGTTAAACAATAAGCCGACAACATGAAAAAGAAAATATTATTGCTAGCCGCAATTCCTTTGTTTTTTTTGGCCTCCTATATATATTCGCATCCTGATCTTGCCTGCGCTTTTTCGACAAGAAGCGCCTGTCAGCCGCCACTGAACAGGTTTTCCACCGGATCAACGTCATTCCAGATCAAATTCCCTCCCGGAGGCGGAACAACTTGCGACAACATTGCGAGCTGCCCGAAAATAAGCCTCCCGGTCAAAGGCACTGTGTATTCGATCAAAGTGGACATGGCTCTCACGGATCCCGCTCTTGAGATCGGCACACCATATATCTGGGTGCCTATGAGCGGAAGCAATGAAATTGCACAGATAGATACGAAAACTGCCACCGAGGTACAAAGATACGCTGTCGGGACAAATCCATCCAGGACATTCGTCATCCCGGGAGGAGACACCTGGGTCGCGAACAGGGATAGCAACGATGTCACAAAACTGTCCCCGCTGACCGGAAATGGTCCGGATGCTACTGCGAACGGAACCTGCGGAGATGGAAGTTGCGGCACGGATGAAACTTTATATTCATGCAAAACCGATTGCACCGGCCTCAAATGCGGACCTCTGGGAACAATCGACTGCCGGCTTTATCAGGTCGTGGGAAGTTATGCAACCGGCGGCGGCCCGAGAGGCGTGACAGGAGATACGAATGGCGATGTGTGGGTTGGCAATTATACGGATGGCAATATTGTTAAATTAAAACCAACTAACCCGCCAAAAACTTTATATGCCATTGATCAGACTGTCAACGTTGGCGGTAATCCTTACGGCCTCATCGCCGATCCGTTCGGATATGTCTGGGTCTCGAACAGGGGCACCAGCAGTGTTCAGGCAGTCAATATAAATACAGGACTTATAACGCAATCCACAGCGATTCCCGGTCCATATGGCATTGGCATGAACAATGATGGGGACATTTTGGTCGCGAGCTGCTGCGGTACTCCTGACCGAGCCTACATCATCAATGGATATGGAAGCGGATCCCCGGGAACAATTAAAGCAAGCCCGGCTCTTGCAGGAGGAGTTTCCACAAGAGGCCGCGGAATAGCCGCAGATCTGAATGGAGCTATTTGGGTCGGAAGCGATAATGGTCCCGGACTTGGAACGATCTATTCTTTCAAATCTGACGGAAGCGGCCCATATTGTTCGTTCTATAACGCAGGACATGACACAGTGGGAGTTGCTATCGACTTCGATAACAATGTCTGGGCGGTGCCCTATGACGGCAATGTGTTGAAATTAACTCATGGCGGCAGTTCGCCTTGCACAGTAACCCCGGCAGCACCAAGCTTATTTCTAGGCCCTGGGCCTTATCCGCCCAATCTGCTCTACAACTATTCCGACATGACCGGTCTTCGGACCGTGCCAAAATCGATCAGTTTAGCAGGTTTCAAGGTCCCGCTTTCCGATACCGGAACTTTCGACATCTGCACCGATGGAACAGGGACCTGCACGGACCCGGGGCCATGCGCGCCCGTGTCGGCCATACTCTCAACTTGCATTCCGAACTACATGAACACATGCGACATATCTCTGAAGATCTTCTCCATGCAATCCGGAGAATATACATTGAGCAACCTTCAGGTCATCTATGGATCCGAGGATCCCGTCACCACGGGAGGACTCGTTTCCTGCGGAAGAAAATGGGATGATCCGAAAACTCCGATCAGAGAAGATGCCCCCTGCGACCTTTGCCACATCATCTATCTTGCCAATCTTGTGATGAACTATCTGATGTCATTCGTCGGCATAATTTCAGTTTTAGCTCTGATCATTGTGGGATATCTTTTCATAACCTCGGCCGGCGATCCGCAAAAAAGGAAGGATGCAAAGAACAGGCTGAAATGGGTCCTCGTGGGATTCGTCATTGTGTTCCTTGCCTGGCTTATCGTGGATTTCTTGTTCGCAGTCTGGGGCTATCTCGATCCGATGGGAGGCAAATGGTTCGTTGTTTGCGACAAGTGATACACAGGAACGATGGTTTGTGAAATTTTAATTCAGTTTTAAAATTGAATCATTTGATCATTCAATTAAAATTCAAAATTTGAAATTAAAAATTATTTCGCTTTATCGCTGAAAAGGCAACTTCAAATAGGGAACGTGACAACAGATCAGCTCAACAATCAATTTATTCAATATATGCAGAACAAGAATCCTTTCACCGCTTCGCTCCTGAACTTCTTTTTCTGGGGCATGGGCTATATATATTGCGGAAAAAAACATGTCTTCGGATATCTTGTTTTTATCGCTTTCCTTTTCGTCCACCTGCCTATCATGTATGGCCGGAACTGGACGGAATTCCCCGATGTTTTCACTTCCATCGGGCATATTATCCTTTCCATCGCTTTCGCTTTTGATGTGATAAAACCGGCAAAAGTGAAGGAGCAGAACGAAAACAAGATGGGAATAAATTTCCAATCTTGACCAAATAGTATTTCTTGAGTAGAATATTATTGTTTTGTGTTTGCCTCAAAAATAACTAAAACCGACACCTTTCTGTTTTAAGTTATTAGTTATCAGTTTTTTGTTGTCTTGGGCCATTAGCTCAGCTGGTTAGAGCGCGATCCTTATAAGGTCGATGTCCCTGGTTCGAGTCCAGGATGGCCCACTCTTTCTCCGCCCACTGGCGGATTCGCAGTGCGCAGCACTCATGCAAACAGGTTGCGAAAGAGTGCCCTTCGAAGCTTTATGCGAAAAAGGACTGTGCGCAGCACTCACGTGCTTGTCATTCTGGAGCCGGCAGGCGATAGAATCCCACACTTTGACTCGTCGATACACATTGATAACTCCTGCATCCGCAGGTTTTTTTAATGATCCAAAAAGTCTCCTCTTGAGAGGAGATTAAGAGGTGTGTTGTTATAGATACGCTTAATACTATAGAATCATATTCCTGCACCTTGCAGGTTTTTTGTTTTACCACAGAGAAAAACACAAATTACATTGGACAAATCGCAAACAAAACACAATATCCAGAACATAAAATTACAGACGGATGTATTCAAATCCACCTAGCCTCTCCTCCTTCGGCGGACAGGCTTTGATAAAGGAGGGACGAGTTATGGGTATTAAAGCGAAATATAAGTTCTCCCTTTAAAAAAGGGAGCTAGAGGGATTTTGATTACACGGTGAATTAAAATTAATCTGGACTTAAACAAAAGCGCATTATTCTTCGAGCGATCCCGAGTACTCGGGAGAGTCGAGAAGTTCTTTCGAAGCGGTTCTCGATTCGGACTTCTGTCCTCACTCGAACTATAACTTGAGTGATGAAGCAATGTAACAATTGTCATATAAAGGAGATAGGGATAATAGTGTATACTTAAGGGCAGGAAGAAGAGACTAAGGTGTCAATGGCCTTGAGCCACTCGCAATACGATCGTCTCTTCTTGTCCTTAAGCATACCGGTTTA